>NZ_JAVVFL010000010.1:0-21404 GCF_032250635.1 Sulfurimonas sp. | reverse complement strand
CCGTTAATCTCTATACTATTTACAAAACCAAAAGTTACTATGTCCTTGGTAAAACCTGGATATAAAACTTTTGATAGTGCTGAATTTACAATATCTTTAGTCATTTCTATTTTTTTCCTTCATAAATTTCATTTTTGTAACTCTACCATAATTAAATAAGACAAAAATTATCTTGTATCAATTAATTCTATTTTTTAAGCTCCAAGAGCTTCTCTCTCTTTGACTTCTCTCGCAATCTGCTCGATAGCTTCAGGGTTATCCATAATATTTTGCGTTATCTTGTATGAACAAAATTTAGGTCCACACATGGAGCAAAACTCTGCCTCTTTGAAAACATCCTGCGGAAGAGTTTCATCATGATACTCTCTAGCTCTCTCCCCATCAAGGGCAAGCTCAAACTGTCTCTCCCAGTTAAAACCATATCTCGCATCGCTCATCTCATCATCTATATCTCTGGCACCTTTACGACCTCTTGCAATATCCGCTGCATGTGCCGCAATTTTGTAAGCGATTATTCCCTCTCTTACGTCATTTGCATTCGGCAAGCCTAAGTGCTCTTTTGGTGTTACATAACAGAGCATACTTGCTCCGTGCCATCCGCCGACAGCTGCGCCGATGGCAGAACTTATGTGGTCATATCCTGCGGCAATATCCGTAACCAAAGGACCGAGTATATAAAACGGTGCTTCATGGCAAAGTTCACGCTGAAGCTTCATATTTCGTTCAATCTGATTTAGTGGAACATGTCCCGGTCCTTCAATCATAACCTGAACATTTTTCTCCCATGCACGAAGTGTCAAATCGCCTAAAACTTTTAACTCTCCAAGCTGCGCATCATCAGATGCATCCGCCAAACAACCCGGGCGAAGCGAATCTCCAAGAGATAAAGAGACATCATACTTCGCACAGATATCCAAAATCTCATCAAATGCCGTATAAAAAGGGTTTTCTCTGTGATAGTGCATCATCCATGCTGCCATTAAAGAGCCGCCGCGACTCACTATTCCCATCTTTCTTTTTGCAATTTTAGGCATAGTCTCCAGCAAGAAACCGGCATGGATAGTAAAGTAACTAACACCCTGTTTTGCCTGGCGCTCTAAAACTTCAAGCATAACCTCTATACTCAGATCCTCTATTTTGTTTCCAACATCGTGAAGAATTTGATAGATAGGCACAGTTCCTATCGGAATTTTTGAAGAGGCAATTACAGCTCTGCGGATTTCGTCCAAATCGCCGCCCGTTGATAAATCCATGGCAGTGTCGGCTTTATAGTGCTGCGATACCTGCATCTTCTCAACTTCGCCTTGAACATCCGATGCTATTGCCGATGAGCCGATATTTGCATTGATTTTACAACGTGCGGCAATTCCTATTGCCATTGGCTCAAGAGATGTATGGTTTACATTTGCAGGAATAATCAATCTTCCTCTGGCAATTTCACTGCGAATTAACTCCGGAGATAAATCTTCTACCTTTGCGACATACTCCATCTCCTCAGTTATTATTCCCTGTTTTGCGTAGTACATCTGCGTTTTAACGGGGTCGCTATCGCGCTTTTTCACCCATGAAGTTCTCATATTTTTCTCCTAAAAATTGTAATACTAATATGTATCAAGTAGTGAAAATATAATCAAATAAAGTTAATATAATATTAAGTTGATAACTTGCTTTTATAATTTATATCTATTTTGAATATTTATAAAAATAATTTTTTTATTCAAGATAAAAAAAAGCTTTTGGTGTGTATAATTTCGTAACACTTATAGACTTTAGGAGTTTCTTTGTCTAATTTGACGCTTATTTTACTTGCAGCAGGTAGTTCCTCGCGTTTTGAACTAGGTGTCAAGAAGCAATGGCTTAGAGTCGGAAATGAACCTTTGTGGCAATTAGTAGCAAATAGATGTGAAAAAACAGGCTATTTTGAAAAAATTATAATAGCCTCATCGCCCGAAGATATAGAGTTTATGAAACTCTACTCCGACTTCACATTTGTAGAGGGCGGAGCAACAAGACAAGAGTCTTTAAAAAACGCTCTAAAAGAGGTAGATACCGAACATATTCTTGTAAGCGATATTGCGCGCTCATGCATAAGTAACGACTTTTTGCAAAGAATCATCTCTCGCAGAGGCGAAAGTGACTGTATCGTCCCTTATTTGAATGTTACGGACACTATCGTTTATGACGATAAAACCATAGATAGAGAGAGGGTAAAAAGGGTTCAGACTCCTCAACTCTCACTTACTTCAGCTCTAACATCCGCTCTTATGCAAGAAGAGGAGTTTACCGATGAGAGCAGCGCAATAGTTGCAAACGGCGGAAAAAGAGAGTTTATCTTGGGCGAAGAAGATGCTCATAAAATCACGCGTATTGCTGATTTAAAAGAGCTTTCATGCCTTAAGCCGCCATCAGATGATACTCTTAGCGGAACCGGATTTGATGTCCACGCTTTTGATGATAAAGGTGAGATGTACCTAGGTGGCGTAAAGATAGAGTCTGATTATGGCTTTAAAGCTCATAGTGACGGCGATGTAGCGATACACGCTCTCATTGATGCACTGCTTGGCGCTGCAGGGATGGGAGACATAGGGATGATGTTTCCAGACAGTGACGACGCCTATAGAGGTGTAGATTCAAAAGAGCTTTTAAAAGTCGTTGTTACAAAACTTCGCAACTTTGGATTTGTTATAATTAATGTCGATATAACCGTAGCGGCTCAAAAACCGAGAATCGGCGCTTATAAAACGGCTATGAGAAAAACACTCAGCACAATCTTGTGTATAGATGCCCAAAGGGTAAACATAAAAGCAACAACGACAGAAAAACTCGGCTTCATAGGCAGAGGCGAAGGTGTCGGCGTGATAGCAAACGCAAATTTAAAATATTTTGATTGGACAAAGATTTGAAGATACTAATAATAGAAAACGAAGTTTATCTGGCGCAAAGTATTGCTACAAAACTCAGCGAGATTGGTCACATATGTGAAATGTGTACCTCAACAAGAGATGCAATAAAAAGCAATAATTACGATGTTGTTTTGCTCTCCACTAACATAAACGGTCAGGATTTCAATCCTGTAATTGAGACTTTTAAAAAATCGATTATTATTTTAATGGTTTCATATATTAGCAACGATACAGTCTCGAAACCTCTATCTGCAGGCGCTAAAGACTATATATTGAAACCGTTTATGATTGAAGAGCTTATTAGAAAAATAAACCACTATCAGGATTATGATATTCTCAAAAAGAGAAACGAAGCGTATGATAAATATTTAACGCACACTTTCTCATCCATGGCGAACGAGCACAACTTAGACAATATAGAACTTCCACTTTTTATCTCATCTTCATATCAAAAATATGCAGACTCTTTTGCTTTTGAATATGCAAAAAAGAAAAATCTTCCTCTTCATTTTATAACTCTTAGCGATCAAAAAGCGATGAGTGAGATAGAGACTCATAGTGGAAATTCTCTCATCTATATCACTGACCTTCAAATGCTTAAAAAAAATGACAGAAAGGCTCTTTACGCTTTGCTTAAAAACAAAAAAGCCATAATTTCAAGCACGGATAAAATTGAAGATGACGAATATGAAGTTATTGAGATTAAAAGTGAAAATAAAATCTTTGACCAAGGCGAGATTCTTCCGATAGAAGATTATGTGAAGTTTATCGTACTAAATTATCAACACAAATTTCCTGATACGGAATTATCAAAAAAACTCGGAATAAGCCGTAAAAGTTTATGGGAAAAACGGAAGAAATATGACATTGTCAAGAAAAAATAAAACTCTTTTAATTGACAAAGAGGCGGTATCGGCGCTGGAGCTTTTAAAAGATGGTCTCTTGTCTCCCGTTGAATCTCTGATGAACGAAGAGCAGAGTAAAAGCGTTTTAAAAACAGGACTCATTAACGGCAAATCCTTTCCTTTTCCATTTATACTCGCACCTGCTGGAAAGATGAATGCAGAAGTGCTTGCCTCCCTTAAAAAAGATGATGAAGTCACTATTCTTTTTGAGGGAAATCCATTTGCTACCCTCATTGTCGATGAAGTTTTTCATATTGACCCAAGTGAGAGAATAAAGCAGATATACGGAACAGACGACATCTCTCATCCCGGTGTTATAGCGACATTAAAAAGAATAGGTTCTTTAGCTGTAAGCGGCGAGTACACGCTTGCAAATGAATCAAGCAACACAAACAAAAAAGCCATAGATGCTGCAAAAAAACTTATTGATGCCAAACATACAACAGCTCTTGTAATGGCCGCCAACCCTCTTCATCGCGCTCATGAGAGGCTAATTCGCCAAACACTTGAAAATACAGACTTGCTTGTTATATTTTTACTGAAGCCCTATACAGAATCAAATCTCTCTTACAATATACGTAAAAAAGCGCTTGATTTTTTTATAAACAACTTTTTAACAAAAAACCATGTTGTAGTTGTGCCTCTTGAAAACAGCTATATATTTGCCGGATATAATGAGATTATTTTAGATGCCATTGTCGCAAAAAATTACGGCTGTAACAGACTGACAATAGGAAGAAACCATGCTGGGCTTGGAATGTTTTATGACTGCAACTCAAACAAATCCATCATCGACAAAGTTGTAGGAATAGATATAGAGATTAACGTAGCAAGCGAGTATGTCTACTGCGATAAGTGTACAACCCTGGTAAGCAAAAACACCTGTCCACATGGACAACACCACCAGATATCGTACCACGCAACCTCAATTCTTGAACTTTTAGAACTTGGGATTTTACCGCCGACTATTCTTATGAGAAAAGAGATCTCTGCCGTGATACTCTCAAAGCTGCATCCAAACAGATTTAAGAACCTAGAGAAACTCTACTACGACATCCTTCCGGTAGAGGGTCTCTTAGAAGAGCATACGGAAAATGATTTTTACTTAGAGCTTATGAAGCTCTATCAAACAACATCACTGACTTAAGACGAAAACTTTATTGCAAGGAAATAGATGAATTGGTTTTTTATAACGCTAGGATATAGCGGTCTTTCTCCAAAAGCTCCAGGGACTGTTGGGACACTTGTCTCGCTTCCTCTTGGAATGTTGATACTTATCTATTTTAATGCACAGACACTCTTTTTGGCTACTGTTTTAATCTCGGTAATAGCAATTCGCGAGATAAATAAGTATGAAGACAAAAGCGGCATACATGACGATAAGCGCATAGTTATAGACGAACTTGCAGGAATGTGGTTCGCACTTAGCGTTGCACCCGCTATAAGCGTAAGCTTAAGCGAAGTAACCGACTGGCAAAATGGATTTTTAGTGCAAAGTTTGCTCTCATTTGTGCTCTTTAGATATTTTGACATAGCAAAACCATCCATCATAGGCAGACTTGACCGAGAAGCCAAAGGCGGAGTAGGCGTCATGGCAGATGATATCGTAGCCGGTTTTGTAGCAGGTATTTTGAGTGCTGTAATATGGCAGGGATGGCTACAGATTCAAAATTTGTTATAAATTTCTAACCTGCAAAAAAAGAGCTCTTATATGAATTACAAGAGTGGTGCAGTTTCAAGGCGTGTGTGAGGAAGGATACTTTAGTATCTGACGAGCGCAACAACGCAGAAAATGCGTTGCTATTTTAATTCTGGTTACTTACGTAGAAAACCTAAATAAAGAGGGGGTCGGACGATGGCTCTATCTCTTCAAAATCTTCAATAATCTGCTCAAACATCTTCATTGTTTTTTTAGCTTTATGCGCATGTTCGTCAAATATCGCTTTTGATGAAGGGAACGCTTCGCCAAGCTCATTGTAGATCAAAACACGACCGTTTATATGTCTGTTTATCTCACCAAACGCATCTTCAAGATACTTCTTAGAGTTTGTATGTCTAAAAAGAGATCTTATCATTCTTACACGCTCTTTGATCGGCAGAGACTCATCTATTGCCTCGGCAATTCTTTTAATGTCGAGTCTTGAGAGATATACTCCGCTAATTGCAGGAGCCAGAAGCTTTGACGTCAGCGCATCTACAAACTGCGGAACCGGCGCCTCATCTTCCTGGTCTTCTTCTCCTGAATCTTTTTTGAGATCTTCTGGGTCCATTGAACAGCTATCTTTTACTAGCTTGTCAAACTCTGCTCTTAAATCACTTAAATCGTTTTGGTTCATATTTTTTTCCTTTGTTTAAAATCTCATATCGCTTTTGTCATACTCTAGATGGTCGCTCTGTTTCAAAAAATCAAAAACAGCGCTTGAGAGCTCGTTTAGCATATTTTCAAAACCTACATACTCTGCTTCCAACTCATTTGCTCTTACCTTGAGTGGTGAGAACTCTTTTTTTTGCTTCATATCCAGATTTAGATTGCTGAGCTTGCTTATTGACTTTAACGAATTAAAATCCGAAAAGTCAATAACCGCATCATACGATGAGAGGTCTGTTTCCATCCCATCGGCTATTCGGTTTATATCCGCATCTTTAGCGTCTATATAATCTACAAAACCCATCAACCTCTCTAACTCATCATAGAAGTAGCTTATCTCAAACTCTTTTGCCGCGAAGCAAAATGCTTTAGCTCTGCTGCCAATTCCCAAAAGTGCCACTTTTTTGCAACCTCTCTCTTTTAAAAAGTCACAAAGCACTCTCATCCCCAAAATATCACCTACAAGCTTCTGCTCATCTCTTAGCACGATATCGCACATGCCTGAGAATCTGACCGCCTCGCTTACTTCATCAAGCACCTCTACCACATTTTTTGCATACTCGTTAGCTATCAAAGCGCCGTTTACGTGTGACTTTTTCATATTAACCGCGGTAAAGAAAAAATCATCCTCTCTGATGTTCATAGGAATCATCATGGCATCTTTATTATTTGCCTTAAAGAGCTTGTTTAACGTAGCTGAAATGCTGCTCTGCCCCGCAAACTCTCCTATAAAGCCATAAAGCTTCGTGTGATGGGATATCTCATTGCCGTTGTTCATCATCTCTCAAATCTCCTCATATTCCCCAAAGCTCCCTTGCCTCTTCTTCCTCTGCCTTACATCTATAGCAGAGTCTATCGTTGGAGTTGCTGCTAAATATAGTATTGCACTCATCGCATCTTCTGACATTGAACTTTATAAGGTTGTGAACCTCAGGCTCAAAAAATTCCTTGACTCTGTATGTAGGTGAGAGAGTGATTGCCTCCGGCTCGCAAACATCGTGACAAATATGGCACTTTATGCATAAAAACGGATCAAACTCTATTTTAGAGTTTTTAACATCTGAACTCAGAGCTCCGCTTGGACAAACCCTATAACACATCTGACAAGCCGTGCAGGCATCTTTGTCAATCTCTTTTGAAGAGGTGAACGTTAGTTCATCTGCTTCAATAATGTGATACACCTCTGGTTTTTCAACCCGCTTTAGCGCCGTAAAAAAAAGCTTTCTTCTATCTGTAATTCGCTTCTGTTTTAAGAGAGCGATATCGCTTTTTTGCAAAGTGTGCTCAACTAACTCATCTGTTGCTTTTTGAATCTCTTTTTCAAACTGCTGTTTTGCCTTGATCGCGCCCGCTAAATTAACCTTGCTAAAAAACTCTCTTCTATTTGCTGTGCTCTCTTCACCCGAACTCTCTTTTTCATACTTCACATCTTGGAGCTTTATAACCGCACTGCTCTGCATCGCTTCAAGTATATAAGAGGCTTCTTCGTGATTTCTCTCTATTTGAGGCTTGCATTTATGTGCTATTGCGCACTCATCACAGTGCCCCATATCAAAGACAATCTCTTTTTTGAGAAGCGCCATTGATATAATATTTTCAATATTTAAAGCAGCTATACATGGAACATTTTTTCTGCACGATATAAGATTCTCACTATCTTCTATAAAGCTAAAAAAGAACTCTGTCGAACTAAAATCATCCAAAGTGAGCGCCTCGTTTGGACATACCGCATCACATGCGCCACAACCCACACATGCGGAGAAGTTGATTGCGGGAAGCGGGTTTGAGCCAACAACTATAGCTTCGGTTGGGCAGATAAGTTCACATTTGTTGCACTCGCTCTCACGTGAAAGTGAGCGGACACAACGGCTAGCTTTGAGCTGTATCATTTAAAGATTGAGCTCCTTGCTCAAATACTCATTATCACTAAGTATAAACTCCAAAGCCATATCCGCAACATCGTAATACAGAGGTGTTCTTGCCTCATATTTTACATTTATAAGATAGAGCGGTGCCCACTTTAAAAGATGTTTGTTTAAAAATTCGCTCTGAATCACTTTAAGATCTTTTACTGCGTCTAAGTCATCTTCTCCAAGAGCTTTTATCTCCGCCTCTACGAGGTGATGCATAAATTCAAGCTCAACCCCTATATGATCGGCAGAGATTGTACGCGCAACCTCAAAATCAACCATAAAATTGTATGCGCTGTACATATCCGTTACCGGATTAGCACCGCCCGTCTCTATCTTCTGGTCTTCTCTGATGTAAAAGGTCTCGTATGGGATAAGATGCAAAAGAGACAAGTTGACAAAATCTGGGTTTAAATACTCTTGCAGAAGCTTTTCATTCGGCACTTCGCTAAGGGGTTTCCACTCTTTAAGAGTTGGGAAAAAATCCAAAATATTTTCGTCGTTTTTTATCATATTTAACGTACTCTCATCTAACTCTTGCAACAAGACGCGGGATAGTAGTGCGTAGATGTTAGATCTTGCTTTGGTGTTTTGCATATTTTATATTCTTTGTATTAGTTTTTAGGTTTGTAATTTTATCGCAAAAGTCTAAATGTAGGGTTAGGGCAAGTTATTAAAAACTATATGCCCCTCTATATCCCCTCTGCTATCATAGCGTCCGCTACTCTTTTAAATCCGGCTATGTTTGCACCGTCTACATAATTTCCCTCAACATTGTAATCTTTTGCCGTAAGCACGACTCTTTTACAAATCTCATCCATTATAAATTTGAGTTTTATATCTACCTTTTCAAAATGCCATCGCTGCATGGAGGCGTTCTGACTCATCTCAAACTCACTGACCACGACACCGCCGGCGTTTGCCGCTTTTGCAGGAGCAAAACAGATATTGTGGTTTAAAAGTGAATCAATGGCTTCAGGGGTAGATGGCATATTTGCCCCCTCACTCACACTTACACATCCGTTAGCTATCAAATTTTGAGCATCTGCCTCATTGAGCTCGTTTTGCGTCGCACATGGAAATGCAGCATAGCACTTCACTCCCCAGACAGCATGTTCACCTTCTGCATAATCACACACCGGAGTATATTTGGCATCTGGATGAGACTCCAAATAGAGTTCCAAAGAGGCTCTTTTTTCAAACTTTAGCTCTTTTAGGAGGGGCAGATCAACTCCTCTTGAGTCATATATCATCCCTCTTGAGTCGCTGCAAGTAACTGGGATTGCTCCGATTTGTAAAAGTTTCTCTATCGCATGAAGCGCTACATTTCCCGCCCCGCTTACTGCACATATTTTACCCTCAAGAGTCTCTTTATTCTCAAGCTCAAGCATCGTTTGCGTAAAGTATACGACGCCGTATCCGGTAGCTTCGGGTCTCATCAAAGAACCTCCAAACATATAAGGCTTGCCTGTTAAAACACCGTCGTACGAGGATGTTATTTTTTTGTACTCTCCAAAAAGATACCCTATTTCTCGTGCCCCTACCCCGATATCTCCAGCAGGAACGTCAATACGGGGACCTATATATTTATGAAGCTCCGTCATAAAAGCCGAGCAGAACTTCATTATCTCAAAATCACTCTTTCCTTTTGGATCAAAATCGCTTCCGCCCTTTGCTCCGCCTATCGGCAAACCGGTAAGCGAATTTTTTAAAATCTGCTCAAATGCTAAAAATTTCAAAATACCCTCGTTCACGTTTGGATGAAAACGAAGACCTCCTTTATATGGTCCAAGAGTGTTGTTAAACTGGATTCTATAACCCGTATTGACTTTAATATTGTTATTGTCATCAAGCCAGCTGACTTTAAATTTTATTACTCTATCGGGCACCATCAATCTCTCTAAAACAGAGTATTTTGCATACCTTTCATCAGAATTTAGAAGCGGCGCAATTGAAAAGATAACCTCTTGAACCGCTTGAAAGAAAACATTGTTTTGAGCACAATCACCGACTAAAATTTTTTTTATATTTTCCTGAGATATATCCATGTTTTCCTCATCTTCAATCAATTGAACGATTATACAAAAATATCCCATAAAAGGCTCTTGTATTGATGTACAACAAACTTCTATCTTCTCTTTTATGTTAAAATACTACGAAAAAAAGGATCTCCCATAACTTATACAATTCTCCACACCATTCACATATTTTCAGTTTTTATCTATGGCGGATTTCTGTTTGTAGACATACTCTTTCTTTCCAAAATGACTCAGACTCTAAGCGAGGATGAACATGCAAAAGCCAGAGAAGCCATCATGATGCATGTCAGAAAAGTGGTTCCCTATGCTTTGATGGTAGCGGTTGCAAGCGGGGTTTATCTTTTTTCACAAGCCTTCGGTAAAATAGAAAACGGCTCGCTCTCCTACTTTCAGACACTTTTGGCAATAAAAGCATTTTTAGGTTTGTGGCTAGGCTTTAGAGGAATAAACCAAAAACTGTTTAAAATAAATCCGTGGGTGTTTAAAAGCCACTTTTTCCCTTTTAGTCTTGTTGTCATAATTATTCTGCTTTCTCAATTTATGTACCTATAGATTCATAACTTAAGGACATATTTAAATTCATTGTTATAGAATGTGATTAATTTATCTCAATAATCGCAACAAAATAATTAAGGAATTTCAATGTTTAAAAGTTTAAGTATTCACAAAAAGATGAATTACTTTATTGCCATGGTGGCAATCTCCGTTTTTTCGGCTGCTATCTCTATATTTCTCGCCCTTGGTCATATTGAATCAAAGTATGAGCATCTGCATGAAAACTCAATGATAGGCGGTTTGACAACCCTTAAGATAGAGAAGAATCTTAACTATACAAGCAGACTCTCTAGAGATATAATGCTTGGCGGTAATTATGAAAAAAATATGCAGAAGCTTGAAACAACACTTACAGAGATTGAAAAACACTTTACTCTCTTAGAAAAGCTTATGGAAAAAGAGCCATCTCTTGATATGGTCAAAGAGGCTAAAAGCTCTACTATGCTCTTTTTGCAAAACACCCTAAAAATGATGAAGTCTCTAAACTCTCAAGATATACAAGAGAACAAAGATGCCATATATGCCAACTACTCAAAAGAGCTCACTCCATTTGCGAATACCTCCAGAGAGTCATTTGCGAAGCTTGTCGAGCTTAAAGCAGCGGAACTTGACAGAGACTCTATGGGGCTTGCAACCGAGATTAACTTTTTTAAATTCTTAGCCCTTATTTCAGGTATCGTAGTAGGCGTAATAGTTTTAATCTTGGCAACTATGATAAGAAAATCTATAACAAGCGGAATAAACGACTTTACAAGACTAATAAGTCATGTTTCAAAGGGTGATTTCAGCCATAAGGCTGCAACAGTTGATAGAAACACTGAGCTTGGCATTATGGGTTATGAACTCTCCGAGCTCATTAAACACACACAAGACCTTATACATGAGATAAATACTACTATAACGGATGCCTCTAAAGGTATATTTACGCACCGTATCTCCGCTAATGGCATGAGCGGAGAGTTTGTAGATGCGATAGAGAGTGTCGGAAAAAGCATTGAATTTATGAAAACACAGCATCTTAAAGCGCAAAGGGATGTGTTTAACTCAAAGATCAGCACTAAAAGCGTAATGGTTACAGAGTCTCTCTCTATGATTATCTCTGACTTGGATGAGAACCTCAATGATATAAAATCTGTCACGTCTGCAACAAAGCAGGCTTCAGAGCTGGCAAACAACTCAAGAAACGACATAACGGACATAACAAGCGAGCTTAATGCCCTCAATGAGCAGGTAAATATTAACAACGACAGCATCGGCGAAATAACAAATCAGGCGAATGAGATAACCTCTGTTATTCAACTCATTACCGATATTGCGGATCAGACAAATCTATTGGCACTTAACGCGGCAATAGAAGCAGCGCGCGCAGGTGAACATGGAAGAGGATTTGCAGTCGTTGCGGATGAGGTAAGAAAGCTTGCTGAGAGGACTCATAAAGCAACCGGAGAGATCTCGGTTTCCATCAAATCTCTACAGCAGAACATGAGCGAAATACAGACAAGTTCAGACAATATGAAACAGACCGTAGAAGGCTCTACAAATAAGATAAGCGGTTTTGAGAACACCCTTGTTGAACTAAGCGAAAACTCTTCAAAAATAGTCGACTACTCTTACTCAATGGAGAACAGTATATTTATAGTTCTTGCAAAGCTGGATCAGATACTCTTTAAATCCCGTGCTTACAATTCTATAATATCTCTTAAAAATGTCGTACCTTCAAAAGAGGGAGATAAATGCCGCTTAGGGGAGTGGTGCTCTGATGAGGGTAAAAGAAGATTTTCCAACACTGCCTCTTTTGCAAAACTAGATCTTCCTCGCATAACGATAAGCAAAAAGGTACATGAGAACCTCAGCTACTTAGAAAAAAATGCAGAGATTGAAACTATCAAAAATGCAGATAAGATTATCAAAAACTTTGATGAGATGGAGAAAGTCTCTTCAGAAGTATTTGAGCTACTGGATAAAATGCTAAAAGAGTAGAAGTTAGCTTCTTTACTCCCACTCCTCATATTTGGAGTTGGAGTGCTTATCCTTTTTATACCGTCTTGCATTTTTACTCTTCTCAAGCTGATTTGACTCATAAAGAATCTCCTCTTTTATATCTTGTACATCTTTATCGCTATCTGTGTAGCTGATTATCTTTTTAACTAATTTTTGCAAATCCTGAAGATCACCCTTATAAAGAGCTATCTCTTCTACTCTTTGAAGTACTTTTAAACTATTTTCTATCTTTTTATCATACCCATCCCTAGAGAGATCTGACGTGCTTGATAAATAAGAGATAATTCCTCTGTGAAATCTCTCCAAAGCTCTTATATATCGAAGTCTATGTGCATTGTCTATCGCTTTTTGTGATGCCATTTCTTACCCATTATTTATTTATTGATAAAATTATACACTTAATTTTTAGCTTAGGACGTTTAATTGAAGAAAATTGTTTTAACTGTTTTAATTTTATCTGTATCTCTTTTTGCCTCTATACAAAATCAAGAGGCGTCCTCTGAGCTACTAAATTCTAACATACCTATTGTTGACATTAGAACACCTGGAGAGTGGAAGGAGACGGGGCTTCTTAAAGGCTCTATCCCTATTATGCTCTTTGATGAGAAGGGAAATTATGATCTTAAGATTTTTTTAGAAAAACTAAACAGTTCGGTAGATACGAAAAAACCTTTTGCGCTAATCTGCAGAACAGGAAGCAGAACAAAAATATTGGCACAGTTTTTATCACAAAAACTTGGTTATGACGTCATTAACCTTAAAAGCGGCATCGTCTATGCAAAATATATGAGACTGCCTATCCTTCCATATAAATCAAATTAATAGCACCTGATAGTAAAGTTGCAGTTTCTTAAATTTCTCTTTTACTTCACAACAAGAGTAGCGGTGGTATTTGCCGCTATAGCACTTGTTGCATTTTTACTTTGGTCTATTTTATATGCTCTTTTTCTCTAAAGCATCAGGCGGCTCTATTTTGTTAACCATGGCATATAGTGTCGGCAGATAGATAAGATTTAAAAAAGTTCCCCAAAGCAGTCCAAACCCTAAAGATATAGCTATAGGCTGCAATATAACCGCTTGCCCGCTTGCATAAAATATAAGAGTAAATAGACCTAAAAAAGTTGTTACGGATGTTATTACAATCGGGCGAAGTCTTAGTTTTGCACGATGTAAAAACTCCTCTACTTTGTGCGTTCTATGTAAAAAGTCAAGCATTATTATCCCGTCGTTTATTACAACACCCGCAAGTCCTAAAATTCCAATAATAGAAGGCATAGTGAGATTTATTCCCAGCAGTTTATGCCCAAGAAGTGCGCCTAGAGCGGAAAGAGGTATAACACTCATAACCATAAGGACATATTTTACTTTTGGAAAAATAAGCAGCAAGGTTAGAAAAATCAAAAATATTGCGAAAAAGACTGCCTTTTTCATGTCGTCCTTAAGCTGCTCGTTCTTCTCCTTCTCCCCTAGAAGCTCGACATTTACGCCCATTTTTGCTATCTCATCAAGCGTAGGTTGCAACTTCTCTAAAATCTCCTCAGATGTGATATTTCTCTTATCAACATTAGCAAAAACAGTTTTTACGATATTTCCGTTTAGCTTGTTTATCTTCTCATAATCTCTAATTTCAGAGATATCTGCAATATCGGAGAGTTTCACATATCTGCCGTCTCCAAGAGCTATATTGAAACCTAAGAAAGTGGCGATACTGTCTTTTGCACTATCCTCCGTTCTTATCTCCATTATGCCCAAATCGTTAAAGGTGGTTCCCTGCTTCTGCTCTAAAAAGTACGCGCTTAATGTTTTTGCAACGCTAGCTTCACTAAGCCCCAAGCTCTCTCCGTAAGAGTTTACTTTAACCTTGTACTCCATTTTTCCATATTTTATATTGTCGCTGTAATCTTTGATATGCTCCATTTGAGCAAATTTATCTTCTAGTAGTTTTATCCCATTTTGAAGTATGTTATCATTGCTCCCCGATAGATTGATCTGAATATCACTTTTTATAAGACCCGGTTTATCTTCCATCACACCAAGATCTTCCATCTTGTACTTCTCTTTATATACACTTATGATTTCTTTGGCTCTAGGTGAGAGTTCAAACGTCTGTTTTTGTCTAATCTTCTCAGGATTGTCAAACTCAAAACTAAAATTTAAAACTGGATTTATATATTTGTCAATCCAGTTTGTATCTACCCTGTCATATAACTCCATGGTAATCATAAAAACACTATTGTTTCTTTGTGTCTCCCCTGAGAGGCTTCTTCTGTAGCCTACAACTGAAGATATTCCCTTAAGAGAAAACTCCTCTGCATGTTCCATCAATTTTGCTTCAATCTCTTTTGAGATTGCATAGGTGTCTTCTAGTGGAGTATTAATATCTAATTTTGCAGATATGTAGAGATAGTTCCCATCAAAATTCGGAAAAAATTGAAATTTCATAGATTTTGCGGTATAAAAAGTTGCCAGCGGGATTAAAATCATAAAGAGCAGAAGGGACAATTTTTTATGGTGTAAAAAACGCAAAATCACTCTCTCATAAAGATTTTGAAACGGCACCCAGCTGATGAAATTATTGCTTTTTCTCAAAAACTCCTGCGCATGAAGCGGCAAGAAGAAGAAGCTCTCAATCAAAGAGCCTATCAAAATTATAACTACGGTAATCGGGATTAGTAAAATAAAAAGAGCTATCTCTCCTTGCATCATAAATATCGGTAAAAACGCCACTACCGTAGTAACCGTTGCAAGGGTTACGGGAAGTATCATCTCCTTTACGCCGGCTATTGCAGCATCATAGTTATTCATCCCTTCATCTATGTAGCGCTGTATATTTTCGCTCACGACAATAGCGTCATCGACAACAATACCTATAACAATAAGTCCGCCAAGCAAAGAGACAATGTTTATTGAGTATCCCATATAGTAGATGCTCAAAAGTCCAATTATAAAAGAGAAAGGAATTCCAAGAGCTACGATAATTGCAATTCTTAGATTTATCAAAATATACATTGAAAAAAAGACCAATATCAGACCAAACATCAAATTTGAAATAATAGTGTCAAGTCTCTCTTTTACGGGCTTTGAACTATCTTGATAAAAATCAAAATGAGCACCGTTATAATTTTTCTCTATGCCCTTTACATACTCTCTTAGCTCTTTAGACAGAGCGAGCGAATCGCCGCTTACTCCCTTTGAGATGACCAGTGAGATTGTTTTTTTATTGTTGTATGTTGCAAGCGTGTCCGTCTGCGGATACTCAATGCTTACCTCGGCTATATCGCCTAACTTTACAAACCTGCCATCTATATCTAAAATGCTCTCTTTATACTCGTCTGCATCTACCTTTCCATTCGCCGTAGATACATATGCAAAACTTCCCTTTTGCTCTATATTTCCCACGGGAAAGATATAGGAAAGATTAGCTATAGCTTTTTGTACGCCTGCATGTGAGAGTTCATAAGCCAAAATAGCTTCTGAGTTTAATTTAATAATTACCTCTTCATTAGAGTCTCCACGGATTAAAATCTCGCTGATATTCTTTAGCTTTGCTATTTTGGATTTTACATCTTGCGCGATTACGGTCAGGTCGCCTATGGAGAGTCTGTCTGATGAGATAGCAAGCCGTATGAGTGATCTTGTTTTGTCAAGAAGTCTTGCAACAGGCTCATTCATGTCCGATGGCAGATACTGCCTGCTAAGTGCAATAGCATCCTTTACGCGTCCAAGGGTTATCTCCTTGTTTGCGCTGTCACTAAGTGTCAAAAGTATCGCAAATGCTCCCGGCGTTATGGTAGTCTCTGTCTTGTCAATACCACTTATATTACTTAGCTCATCCTCTATATCACGAACTGCCATCTTGTCCATAACATTGGCACTTGCTCCCTTGTAGGAACCGAGTACACTGATTTTATCAAGTTCAACATCCGGAAAAATCTCTTTTGGGATATTTTGATATGCGTTAACTCCCATAAAAATTAAAAAAGCTAAAAGAGCGTAGTTTAGCCTTGAATTTTTTATAAAATACTCAATAAATTTAATCAATGACTTACTCTTAAAGAAGTGATTTTATAACGTTACTTACACCTTGGTGCAGGTTGTAATTTGAAATCGGGAAATCAAGTGCTTCGTTTTCGAGGTCTACGGTATATCTTGCCAAGTAATCACCAAGCACTCCCAAATCAATGGTTTCATACTTTTTAGATGCCGCCTCATCGAGTTTTGTTCTAAGCAAAACTCCTGCCTCATTTGACTTTTGAATCGTAAAAGCCAATGTTTTTAAACTTAGGAAATCACTCCATCTTAAAAAAAGCTCAGGAGTAAGCTCGCTTTGAGGCGCTCCTTCAGGGGAAAAGAGCATGTTTGCATCTCTTAGGGGAATCAAAATACTCAGTATCGCAGCACTAAAAGGAATAACTTTATCCCTCCAAAAAGGAGATTCATTTCTACTTTTCAACTCTGCTTCTAATGTTTGTAAAATCGTTTGTATATCTTCACTTTTAAAAAGTTCGTAACTCTCTTGTTTCATAATTTTCCTGCCATATATAATAAATTTTATTGCCCTAAATTCTAGTATAATTTTGCTTTTAAGATACTTTTTTATAGGGGTCAAACTTTGAAACCAAACAAAGGCTTTATCACAAATCTTCTCGCTATAACTCTTGTCGTTTTATCATTTTTTATTGATGCGGGTATTAGCGAGACACTTTTATATACCGGACTTTTTGCTCTCTCGGGTGCTCTAACAAACCAGCTTGCTATTCATATGCTGTTTGAAAAAGTACCGTTTCTTTACGGTTCAGGAGTTATTCCCGCACGTTTTGAAGCATTTAAAGAGTCTATTAAAAATCTTATGATGAGCCAGTTTTTTACAAAAGAGCAGCTCGATTACTTCTTTAAAAACGAGGAGAAAAAGATAGATTTGGCGCCTATCATAGAGAGTACAGATTTCTCTCCTGCTTTTGACGCACTTACAAAAACCGTTATGGAGTCCTCTTTTGGAGGGATGCTTGGCATGTTTGGAGGAGAGAGCGTGTTAGAGAATCTTCGTGAACCGTTCTCCCTAAAGATGAAAAAGGCCGTTGTAAAGATAGTGGAGAGTGAAACCTTTAACTACACTCTGCAAAACCATCTGAAAAACTCATCCCTAAGCGAGGATATGCTTAAATCTATTGAAGATATTATAGAGATAAGATTAAATGAGTTGACACCGCACATGGTCAAAGAGATAGTACAGCAGCTCATAAAAGAGCACCTCTCATGGCTTGTTGTCTGGGGCGGAGTTTTTGGTGGCTTAATTGGCCTTGTAAGTTCATTTCTACTATAACGCCAAGAGGAGAAAATCCTGCTTGGTTTTATAAAATCTCTATCGTAACTTCAGCAACCTCTATAACATCCCCGCGAACAATTTTCGCTCTTTTTCTAAGCTCAATATCGCCGTTTCTTCTTACATGCCCATCAGCTACAACCATTTTAGCTTCTGCTCCGCTATCTACTAAATCCAAAACTTTTAAAAGCTTATAAAGCTCTATATACTCATCTTTTAATTCAAACTGCATCAATTCTTTCCTTTTATATGTGAAATAGTATCAAATTATTACCCATTTTTTTAAAGCAATTTTTAACTCTCAAAGAAGTAGAATTAAAATTATGGAAATAGGCACTACACTACCTTATGAGATCGGCATTAATTACTCTATAAAACTAAATGAAAAAGAGATTCTAGTTTTTGAAGATGACCCACTTAGGGAGAGTAAAACGTCTGATGAGGAAAAGCTCGAAAAAGAGCGTGAACAAAGAGAGGCTAAAGAAACGAGTTCCGCCGATAAACTTTGCGATGATGAAAAACGCCTAGTATATGAGCTAAGCTCAAGAGATACAGAGGTTCGAGCACATGAAGCTGCTCATCAGGCTGCAGGCGGAGGTATGACGGGAGCTGCTTCTTACAGCTATCAGCAGGGTCCGGATGGAAGAATGTATGCAATCGGAGGAGAGGTCTCTATCTCGATTCCCTCAGGCTCATCTCCGCAAGAGAGTATGAGAAATGCACAGCAAGCTATTGCCGCAGCTATGGCACCAGCCGATCCTAGTGGACAAGACTTTGGAGTTGCTTCAAGCGCAATGGTCATGCTTATAAAAGCACAGCAACAACTCCTCAAAGAGACTCAAGAGGGCATGCTTGGCAAAGAGGTTTATAAGGGTGAATCCGAAAAAAACGCTGCGAACAAAAAAGATACCACCAACTTAGAGATACCAACCTAACGCATATTACTAAACTTCCCTGTCAATTATAGAAAAGCCCAGATCATACATAGCTTTGTCTACCATTTCTATAGCTTTTTCCATAGTTCTTTGTGATATTTCAGGAAGCTCTCCGCCCCACATGGCTTCAGCCTCCTTAAAACCTTGAATCATCCCCTCGCGCCCTGCACGAAATCTAGCTTCATCTGTTCCTGCTCCGCCTATTACAAACTCGGCGATTCTCTGCGATGTCTTTTCTATACCGAAAAAACCATCCTCGCTTACAAGCTCTGCTGCTTCCTCTTTTGAGAGCTGGGCTATCGGTTTTCCGCTATAACCAATCTCTTGCAAAAAGCTCTTAAACTCTTTATGCTGTTTCTTAAAACTCTCCTCTGCATTAGAGACACCGTCTTGAACAACGGCGGAGTTAAATGCCATAGCATTCGCGTTTTGTCTAATCTGCTCTCTTATCTCTAGAGCTTCATCTTTTGATAATTTTTCTGTATAAAGCGGCTTTATGACCAAACTCTTTGATGCAGGTTCAAAAACCTGAGTACTTGAAGATACTTGCATGCTAAACTCCTTCTTTTAATTCTTAATATATCGGTTTAAAGTTAACTTATATAAAATTTTAGTTTTATATACAAAAAATAAAAACTTTTGATATAATGTTTTTGATGAAAGATTTGTGTGTGAGAGCTCATCTATTAGTATATTCTGCTAGACAAACGACTCCCCTATATTTTGACTCCACTTCCAAAGAAGTGAATTTTTACCAAAGAGGTACTACGACATGGCAGAATTGCTAGACGGAACTGTTAAATGGTTCAATGAAGAAAAAGGTTATGGTTTTATTCAACAAGACAATGGTGGTAAAGATGTATTCGTACACTTTCGCCAAGTAAACAGAACGGGACCTGGTCGCGTTTCTTTATCTGAGGGTCAAAAAGTAACTTATGAACTAGGCGAGGGACAAAAAGGTCCTCAAGCTGAGAACGTAACTCCTTTATAATTCCACTCTTGCAGGCTTTTTGCCTGCAAAACTCTCTACCACGCTTCTTCTCTACTCTTAAAAACAATCCAACTCAAACACTCTTTAAAAAAACAAAACTCTTTTTAGCAAAACCATTTTTTTCATAAAATTCGTGTGCTTTTTCTCTATAAATACCGGATGACAAGACTATATTTTCACACATTCCCATTTTTGCAAAGTCATGAAGGTAATCAAGCATCATCTTGCCGTACCCTCTGCCCCTATACTTTTCATCGGTAACCAGATCAAAAACATAGAGATGTCTTTTGTGGTAAAGATTTGTCTGCACGGCAACTCCGGCGTAAGTTATGAGAACCTCTCCGTCCATCACTCCAACCATTTTATACTCCATGCTTCTCATCTCATAGATTAGGTCTTCAAACTCATCGTAGTCAAGTTCCGTGCGAAGCTGTGAGAGAACATCAAAAACACTCACCAACTCTTTTAAGTCCAACTCTCTGATCTGCATATCTATTCCAACCAAAATTAAATTATAAAATATTATAACAAATTCGCTACAATACAGCTAAATATGAGACTGGATAGGTAGAAATGGGCGTTAAAAATTTTGAAGTTATAATAGTAGGAGCCGGAGTATCGGGAACGGCATTAGCCTATGAACTTGCAAGATACACCGACATTAAGTCTATCGGCATTATTGAAAAATACGAAGATATTGCTACACTAAACTCATGCGCAACAAGCAACTCTCAAACTATACATGTAGGGGACATTGAGACCAACTATACGCTTCAAAAGGCCGCAATCACCAAAAGAACGGCGAAGATGGTCGAAAAATACTGCCTGCAGCACAATTATCAAAACAAAATAATATTCTCACATCAAAAAATGGCACTCGGTGTCGGGAAAAAAGAGGTAGAGTTTCTGCTTCACCGTTATGAAGAGTTCTCAGAGCTTTTTCCATATCTTGAGGTTTGGGATAAAGATAAATTAAAAGAGGTTGAACCCCGCGTTGTATTCGATGAGGATGGCAATGAAAGGCGCGAGAACATTGTCGGTATAGGAACAAAAGATCAGTGGACAACGGTTGATTATCAAAAACTCTCAAGCTCATTTGTAGAAAATGCAAAAAAAGAGAAAGATGTAGAACTCGAACTCTTTTTAAATACTAAAGTACAAAGCATTGAGAAGAGCAAAAAACGCGGTTATGTAGTCAAAACAAAAGACGATACCTTTTATGCTGACTTCGTAGTCGTAGATGCCGGAGCACATTCGCTCTTTTTGGCACACCAAATGGGATTTGGACTAAATCTTGGCTGTCTGCCGGTTGCCGGAAGCTTCTATATGACAAATGAGAAGATGCTTAATGGCAAAGTTTATATGATTCAAAACCCAAAACTTCCATTCGCCGCCCTTCATGGCGACCCTGATGTTCTGGCTGATGGCAATACGCGATTTGGTCCTACCGCACTAATGCTTCCAAAACTTGTGC
>NZ_JAVVFL010000208.1:0-3630 GCF_032250635.1 Sulfurimonas sp. | reverse complement strand
CTCACTCAGAGTGACAGAGGGAATAGACTCTTCACTCGCTACGCTCACTCAGAGTGACGAGCGTTTGTCACCTGAACACCCCTTTTCCGTCATCCTTAGTGCCTCCTCAGTCATCCTGTGCGCCCATTCTCGTCATCCTGAGCGAAGAGAAGGATCTCCCTTGAACTTTCTCAGAGTGACGAGTGTTTATCATCCTTAACTTGCATCAATGGCATTTCCTTTGGTTATTCAGAATCTAGTTTTACAAGAAGTATGATACAAAAATAGACGAGTTTAAGTCATCCTTTAGTATAATCTTTTTCATAAAAACATAAAAGAATAGACAGGGTTTTGGTATAAAATGGGTTATAAAATAGCAATAGCGGGAACCGGATATGTAGGTCTTTCAAACGGACTACTTTTGGCGCAACATAACGAAGTGGTAGCGCTTGACATAATTCCTGAGAAAGTGGAGATGTTAAACAAAAAAATATCTCCTATCGAAGACAAAGAGATAGAAGAGTATCTTAAAAAAGATGACCTCGATTTCACTGCAACACTTGATAAAGAGCTGGCATACAGAGATGCCGACTATGTCATCATAGCTACCCCGACTGACTATGACGCGCAGACAAACTATTTCAATACAAAATCCATTGAGTACGTAATCGCGGATGTTTTAAGCATAAATCCAAATACGACAATGGTCATTAAATCAACAATCCCCGTAGGCTATGTAAAGAGCTTAAAAGAGAAGTTTAAAACGGACAACATCATCTTCTCGCCGGAGTTTTTAAGAGAGGGTTTGGCTCTTCATGACAACCTCTACCCAAGCCGCATTATTGTCGGAGAGAAGAGCAAAAGAGCGGAGATATTTGCAAATCTTTTAGCCGAGGGTGCCATCAAAAAAGATATTTCAATCCTTTTTACCGACAGCACCGAAGCCGAAGCGATAAAACTTTTTGCAAACACATACCTTGCCATGAGGGTTGCCTACTTCAACGAGCTTGACTCTTACGCGCAGACGCACGGACTTGACACAAAGCAGATTATAGAGGGAGTAGGGCTTGACCCGCGCATAGGCACGCACTACAACAATCCAAGTTTCGGATACGGCGGGTATTGCCTTCCAAAAGATACAAAACAGCTCCTTGCAAATTATGCTCAAGTGCCATCAAATTTGATAGAGGCGATTGTAAAATCAAACAGTACAAGAAAAGATTTCATAGCCGATAGCATCTTGGCAAAAAAGCCAAAAATTGTCGGAATCTACAGGCTTGTTATGAAAACAGGCTCGGACAACTTCAGAAGCTCCGCTATCCAGGGAATTATGAAGCGTATAAAAGCAAAAGGAATAGAGGTCGTCATCTATGAACCTGCCTGCCAAGAGGATGACTTTTTCAACTCAAGAGTCATAAAAGATTTGGATGAGTTTAAAAAGATAAGCGACGTCATAGTGGCGAACAGGCTCAGTGAGTCAATTATGGACGTGAAAGATAAAGTTTATACCAGAGATATTTTTAATAGCGATAGTTAAGGGGATTTTGATTTGAAGATACTAGTAACAGGAACGGCAGGATTTATTGGTTTTCACCTTGCAAAAAAACTGCTTGAACGTGGCGATGAAGTTGTTGGTCTTGACAACATAAATGACTACTATGATGTAAATCTAAAGTATGCAAGATTAGCAGAACTTGGGATAGATGGTCATTGCGAGCATAGCGCGGCAATCTTATCATCAAAGTATCCAAAACATAAATTTATCAAAGCCAGTCTTGAAGACACACTATCCATAAATAACATCTTTGAAACTGAAAAGTTCGACGCAGTTTGTAACCTTGCCGCGCAAGCAGGTGTGCGATACTCCATAGAAAATCCGCATGCTTACATCCAGAGCAATGTAGTAGGATTTTTAAACATACTTGAGGCTTGCAGAAACTTTGGTGTGAAAAATCTATCTTACGCAAGCAGCTCAAGCGTTTATGGACTTAACAAGTCACAGCCTTTTAAGACAAGTGACCATACGGACCACCCGGTAAGCCTCTACGCAGCTACAAAAAAATCAAATGAGATGATGGCGCATTCTTATGCTCATCTTTACGGCATCCAAGCAACAGGACTGAGATTTTTTACAGTTTATGGCGAGTGGGGAAGACCGGATATGGCACCGATGCTCTTTGCAGATGCGATTTTAAACGACAGAGCCATAAAAGTATTTAACCACGGTAATATGAGCAGGGATTTTACCTACATAGACGATATAGTAGAGGGCATAATTAAAGTTATAGACAACCCAGCAACTGCTGTCATTGCGAGCGAAGCGTGGCAATCTAAAAACCTCCCAGCCGACCGCTCAACCGCTTCCTACAGAATCTACAACATAGGAAACAACGCACCAATTCAGCTTCTAGACTTCATAAAAACACTTGAAAAGTCACTCGGCAAAGAGGCAAAGAAAAACTTCATGGATATGCAAGACGGCGATGTAGTCTCTACTTATGCAGATGTAAGCGGCCTAATGAATGACTTTGGGTATAAGCCAAACACATCTTTAGATGTCGGAGTAGAGAAGTTTGTGAAGTGGTATAAAGGGTTTTATAAATCTGAAGAATAAGCCTTTTCCGTCATCCTGAGCGTCCATTCTCGTCATCCTAAGCGAAGCGAAGGATCTCCCTTGAGCTTCAACAGAGACTCTTCACTCGCTACGCTCACTCAGAGTGACGAGTGTTTGTTATCCTGAGCATCCCCCTCTCGTCATCCTAAGCGAAGCGAAGGATCTCCCTTGAGCTTCAACAGAGACTCTTCACTCGCTGCGCTCACTCAGAGTGACGGAGGAAGGCAGAGACTCAGAAGTGGCGAGCATTTGTCACCATGAGCGCCCCTTTTCGTCATCCTGAGCGCCCCTTTTCGTCATCCTGAGCAAAGCGAAGGATATCCCTCATAAACTCAAGCCAAAATTTTGTTATAATTTACAAAACTCAAAAAGGCAAACACTTGCAAAAACAACCTGCTATCTATATACTTACCAACAAGTCAAATAACGTTTTGTATGTAGGCGTTACATCTGATTTGATCAAAAGAATTTATGAGCATAAAAATCATGTCGTTGAAGGTTTTACCGCAAAATACAATGTAACAAAGTTAGTACATTTTGAGCTTTGTGACGAGATGCAAACAGCAATCACAAGAGAAAAAGTTCTCAAAGGATGGAAAAGAAGCAAAAAAATAAGTCTCATTGAGAAAGAAAATGCAACTTGGCAAGATCTGTATGAGGATCTGATATAACAGGCAGAGACTCTTCACTCGCTACGCTCACTCAGAGTGACGGGGTGGGGCAGAGACTCTTCACTCGCTGCGCTCACTCAGAGTGACGGGAGTTTGTCATCCTGAGTGCCACCTCGTCATCCTGAGCGAAGCGAAGGATCTCCCTTGAACTTCAACAGAGACTCTTCACTCGCTACGCTCACTCAGAGTGACGGGTAAAGTACGCTCACTCAGAGTGACGAGCATTTGTCATCCTGAGCGTCCCTTTTCGTCATCCTGAGCAAAGCGAAGGATCTCCCTTGAACTTTATTCCAGATTATCCACATGCCAAAAAAAGTAAAAACAAAGCATAAAACAAGTACAATTCACATTTTGAATGAGAGCATG
>NZ_JAVVFL010000207.1:0-3652 GCF_032250635.1 Sulfurimonas sp. | reverse complement strand
GTCAAAGTGCAGAGACTCTAGCGCATGATGCACGGCTTTTCCCTGAGAATCCAAAACACCAGCTTTTAAAAACACGTTTACTATAACTTTCATCATCTCTACTTCCCTAAAATTCTATTTAAAACTTGCTCATAGGCAACAGTTAGTCCGCCTAAACCTTGACGAAATCTGTCTTTATCCATCTTCTCACCGCTTGTCACATCCCAAAAACGGCAATTATCAGGGCTGATCTCATCTATAAGAATGATGTTGCCGCTGCTCTCTTTTCCAAACTCAAGTTTAAAGTCTACTAGATTAAGACCCTTGTCTGCAAAGTACGGCTTGAGAATATCATTTACCTGTCTTGCCATGCGGCGAAGTTTATCAAGCTCGTCTTGAAAATCAACTAAACCAAGGATTAATGCATGCTGATCATTTAGCTTAGGGTCACCCAAAGCGTCGTTTTTATAGTCAAACTCAACAAGCGTAAAAGGGAGAACGGTTCCGTCTTTGATACCGAGATTACGGCTTAGGCTTCCTGTTGCAATGTTGCGAACGATAACTTCTATAAGAATAACCTTTGTCTTTTTATGCAACATGTTATTGTCATCCAACATCTTTACGAAGTGAGTCTGTATGTCATTCGCCTCTAAGAGCTTAAAAAGTTCGGTTGAAATCTTGTTGTTAAGTGCGCCTTTGCCTGCTTCACTTGATTTTTTCTCACCGTTAAATGCGGTTAAATCATCTTTAAACTCTGAGATAAGAAGATTTTCATCATCAGTAGTAAACAGTTTTTTTGCTTTTCCCTCGTAGAGCAGTTCTCTCTTTTGCATCTTTTTATAGTCCTTTTGTAATGATTAATGCTTTTAAAATATCAACACCAACTTTTAGCTGCATGTCTTTGTTTATCATCTCATCTGTTATGATGTGTTTTGAGTCTTTTTGTGCCTCTTCCTCTTCTTTTTTGCCGTCAACTTTTTCTAGTTCTTCTTCTAAATGTTTCTTTAAGTCAGCCTCTTTTATTGCAAATTCATTTTTGTTTGTTGTAACCTCGCCTGGGAATACCTCGATGTCAGGTTTTACCCCAAGAGCTTGAATTGTTCTTCCGCTTGGAAGGTAGTATCTTGCAATAGTTAGCTTAATAGCTTCCTCGTCGGTTATAGGAAGAACTACCTGGACACTCCCTTTTCCAAATGTATTTTGACCCACAACGATAGAGCGTTTATGGTCTTGAAGCGAACCGCTTACAATCTCACTCGCACTTGCGCTTCCGCCGTTTACTAGCACAACCAACGGAACATCGGTTATGGTATTTTGAGATTTTGCGGAGTATGTCTCATCATCGGCTTTGTTTCTTCCCTTTTGTGAAACGATATCCCCCTCATCGACAAAAAGGTCTACAAGACCGACCGCTTGGTCAAGAAGTCCCCCTGGATTGTTTCTCAAATCAAGAACAACTCCTTTTGTCGTCGGCTTTCTCTTTTTTATTGCTTTTGTAACATCATCTACAACTTTTTTGTCAAAACTGGTTACGCGGATATATTGAATGTCATTGCCGATAGATTTTGCATATACAGACTCTATTGTAATTATTCCTCTTACTATATTTATAACCAGAGGCTTGCTCTCTCCCTCTCTGACAACCATCAGCTCAATAGGAGTGCCGACTTTTCCTCTCATGATGGAGACCGCTTCATCAATGGTCATACCGAGCGTGGACTCTTTGTCTATTTTTAAAATTATATCACCGGCTTTGATGCCTGCTTTGTCCGCGGGAGTGCCTTCAATGGGTGCAATAACCGTAAGTGCGCCATCTCGTACGCCTTCAGTGATGCCAAGACCGCCAAATTCACCGTTTGTTTGGACTTTTAAACTTTTATAATCTTTTTGCGAGAGATAGTTTGAGTGAGCGTCTAAGTTACTCATCATCCCCTCAAGTGCCTTGTCCATCAACTCTTCAATAGTAACATCATCTACATTGTACTGCTCAACAATGCTTATGACTTTTGTAAACTTTGCTAAGGATTCAAGTCTAGAAGCCTCTTTGCTCTCTCTGTTCTCATCCGTGGAGGCAAGAAGGTTCGTAGAAAACACTAACGCTAACGCAACCGTTACCGAGGCAAAACCAAGAGTAAGCAACTTTTTGTTTTTCATTATTTTTCCTGTATTAATTAAAAAGGATATTATAGTAAAAAGCTGTTTAAATAACAACTTTGTTTAGGGATGCCCTTTAAATTGACCTGCAGTAATTTTTATTTAAATTATTTTTAATATAATACGAAAATTTTAATCATTAAGGCATAAAAACAATGAGTAGTATTAAAGAGTATTTAGCGGCGGATCATGGTCGTTGCGACGAACTGTTTGCAGTGATGGAAGATGCTGCAGCCAACTCGATAGAGAGTGCAAAAGAGTCATATGATGTGTTTGCTTATGGGACACAGAGACATTTTCAGATGGAAGAGCGTGTTATGTTTTTGGAGTTTGAGCAAAAAACAGGAATGACTCAGGGTCCGACTGCCATGATGAGACATGAGCACACGCAGATGAGAGGTCTTATCTCAGACATGGGCAAAGCGATTGAGGACAGAGATAAAGAGAAGTTTTTCGGAAGCAGCGAAACATTGATGATTTTAATGCAGCAGCACAACATGAAAGAGGAGCAGATGCTCTACACGATGGCACAGCAGCACTTAAGCGCAGAGTCTGATCGCATAGTCGATATGATGCGTTCAATGATCGTAGAGTAGTAGAAGAGATAGATTTGGATTTTAACGGACTCTCAGTAGATCAAGCGCCTCCTATATGGGCACCTGCTATATTTTTCTTAACGGCTCCTCTCTTTGGAGTTCTTGCCGGAATTTTAATACTTTTTAGCGATGCCCAAGTGCTCTCAAATAGATACTCACTGGAGGCGATTGCAATTACGCACTCATTGACTATAGGCTTTTTGAGTTTTGTGATCTTTGGAGCGCTTACCCAGATGCTTCCGGTTTTGGCTGGAGTTAGGGTCGCAAAAGTTCATTTTATCTCACTTATATCGTATCTGTTTTTAGTTCTTGGGACTCTTTGCATGGTTTTTGGGCTGCTCTTAGATATTTCAGTACTTATATTTGCAGCTTCTGCTCTGCTTGGCGGCGGATTTTTAATAATTATTCTCTCTATGTTGGTGGCACTTAAGAGCGTTATAAATTTCACGCCAAGCATAAAAGCCATGGTGACGGGGTTGGTTTTTGCGCTTTTTATATCACTTGTAGGAATGCACCTTTTGGCATCTCATGGAGTCGGCAAATCTTCGGCTTCACATCTGCTGCTGGCAAATGTTCATAGCGTTTGGGCAGTTTTTGGCTTTGCCGGAATTTTGATAATCGGGGTCTCTTTTCATATTTTGCCGATGTTTTACGTAGCGCCGAAATTCAAAAGTTTTTTTGAGAAAAGAGTCATCTGGATTATAAGTGCAGGGCTTTTTTTGTGGCTCTGTTTAAATCTCTTTTTTGAGTCATACGCACTGGTGGCAAAACTCTGGATAGCGCTCTTTTTCTTGGCTTATGCCACAGCAATCCATACAAAACTAAACGCGCGTCGTCGCAAGGTTAGCGATATTACGATTTGGTACTGGAGGAGTGCTTCCATATTTATGCTCTTAGGCGCTTTAGCGTGGGTGCTCAATGAC
>NZ_JAVVFL010000206.1:0-3666 GCF_032250635.1 Sulfurimonas sp. | reverse complement strand
GCTTTTTTCTCTTCATTGTAGTTTTGGATTTTTTGAGCGATAAGCTCTTTTTTTGTCTCTGTTTTTGAATTAAAATCATAGAGAAGAAAAAAAGATATTGACAAAATAGCAGCGCTAACGCCTAAAAAAATTGCCAAGTATGGAGTATATGATTTAAGTTTATATTTTTTATGTTTGTTTTCAAGTTCGTTAACATTAAGCATTTATCAATCCTGTATGTATCGCAGCCATCTCTATAATTTTCTTTGAAATTTCATTTCCTCTTATTTCATTTGGATTATTTTGAGCGTAATAGTGGTATATATCAAAGAGCGTGTATACTAATTTGTTTGTATCTCTATAGTTTCCATCCGTCAATTTGTGAATAAGCTTAATTGATTTTGGCACAAACATGCTTGCTGTATCAACACAATTTACTTTCATTAGTTTTTTTTGGATGTATATTTTAAGCTCCACTGGAGAAGCGTTTTCGAGCTTTATGCTCTCCCAGATTCTAGTTTGGAAATGCTCTTTTGCAATAATATCTTCTTTTTCTGTTTTATGCAGGGCGATTACAAATTTTACTTTTCTTGTATCCGATAAAAGTCTAATTTTTTCCATCATTGCCGTAGTGTAGAGCTGCGCCTCATCAAGCATTATAATGGGAACTATTGCTTCGATAAGCTCTCTGTTTTCTACAACCTTCATAAATTGTGTAAAATTCAATTCGCTGTCATATCTGATTCCATATAGATCTTGAGCAAGAGTTTTAAAAAACTCACTCTCATCTAAAATAGGAGTTTTGTAGAGATATGCTTTTTGCGCAGAAGCAACATCTTCATGCAGCCTTGATAAAAACATACTCTTACCCGTTCCAGGTTTGCCGTATAGAAGAACCATTTTTAAGGGCTTCTCTATAGAGTCTCTTAGGGCTTGGTAAATCATAGAGACTTTCTCAAGCTGGATGTAGTCTTTGACATTAACCGTATCTAAAAAAACATCCCTTGAGTTTTCATAGATACCAGGTTTCAATTTTCCTCTCTTGTTTCGGTTGTAGTGACTTTAATCGCCTCTTTTGTATTTATCATGATGCTGTCTGATAATCCTTCATAACCCAAGTCTGAGAGTGAGAGATTCTCGTTGCCTTTGCGAATGATATGAGGCTCAATAACGATAACTAATTCCTGAGTAATTTTTAGTTTATTCTCATACTTGAAGAGATAGTTTAATATCGGAATATCACCCAATATCGGAACTTTATTTACATTGATACTGTTGCTAGTATTGATCAAGCCACCTAATATTATACGACTTCCATCTTTTATAGTTACAACTGAAGAGAGTTGACGGCGACGAAGGTCAGGGGGCATAGTTCTATCTGCTGATTCAACAAGAGATATGTCCGAAGCCGTTTCAGATAGAGACGGATTAATCTTTAATGTAATCATATCGTCATCGGAAATTTCTGGTGTTATATCGAGCAAAACACCGGCAAAAACAGACTGAAGATCTTCACTTGTACTTTGAGTTCCGCTTGTAGTGCCAGATAGAGTCTCCGTACTTATAATTTTATAGAAGTACTCTGTTCCAGCTGTAATAAGTGCCGCTTGATTATTTAGTGTTAAAACTTTTGGGTTTGAGATAGAAGTTACATCACCCTGCGTTTTAAGAAATTTTATAACCTCGTTTAAGTTTCCGCTTGCACTTATTTTTATTAAATGTGAATTTTCAGCAGCACCACCACCGGCAATGGCTGTGGTAATTTTGTTATCTTCAAATTCTGAGACATTTTTGTGAAACAGTTTATCGATGCTTAGATCTATGTCTTGAAGCCTATATAACTGCTGCCAATCAACACCGGTTGTTTTGCCATCACTAAGCGTAACTGAGAGAAGTTGAACATCTATTAGAACTTGAAGCTGCACTTTATCTTGAAGTTTTTTAAGATACTTCTCAAATCTCTCCATCTGTTTAACTGTAGCAGTAACGGTAATAATGCCCGCATTCTTATTTATAATAGGAAGCTGCGCTGTATATACATCTTGGGGTCTGTTAAGAACTTCTTGAAACTCCAAATCCAGCTGATGCCAGAAAAGAACTTCATCAGAGCTATCAATCATCATTCCTGATTTACCGGCACTTCCACCGCCTAATTCATCAGTAGCACCAGTTGACGTTCCAGTCGTAGTTGTCGTTCCAGCTCCCTCAGAGGAGAGTGTGATGTTGGTTTTAGACTCACTTTTTCTTTGTGACAAGATATAGTCAATATTGAACATTTTGGTTTCGAGATATGAAACCCTTAAAATATTGTTCTCTAGAGAATAAGTGAGGTTATTCTCTTTTAGTACAAGATCTAAAACTTCATTGATAGTTAAGTTGTTTAGATTTGTCTTGTTTAGGTTGCTGTCCAAAAACTTCTGTGCATTTGGATCTGTTACTATGATACTAAATTCACATTCATCACTGAGCTGATCTATAAAGTCAATTATCTTAGTGTTTTTTGTCGAACTAATGCTAAATAGCTCATATGAACAATCGGCCACGACATTGGTTGATAATAGAACCGTTAGAAGAGTTGAGTATATCGTTGTTTTTATAAGTTTCATGAGTCTGCCCTACTTATTTTTGAATTTTAAATTTGGATTTTTACTAACAGTTGACAAGACAAGTTCTTTGCTACCTTGTTTTAGAGTCACAGATGTTTTTGTTATGTCTGTAACTGTATAGCTGCTAATCTTATCGCTTACTTTATACCAGCTTCCATCAATCATAGCTGAGGAGTTTATGATTGTGCTTAATACAAGGCTACCCTTCTTAGGGACATCGTCTGTTTTTTCTGCCTGTGCTAAAGATGCTGTTTTTGAAGAAGCTGCTTTTGAAGCTGGAGCGGCTGCCGTTCTCGAACCTTTTCTTGCATCTTTTGTTTCAGGTTTGTTTTTGTCTAAAAAAACAAACGGACTGCCGAGTGCAGGTATATTTACACCTTTTCTTGGTGGCTTAATCGCCTCTATCTGCTCATCTACCCACTCTAATTCATTAGCATACAGAGAGTTACCTAGAAATATTGCGAGTAATATTATTAATGCTGTTTTCATTAGTAAGTAATCCCCCAAACTGAGATATCAAGATTTGTGTTTAGCGCATCTTGAGCTTTTATGTTAAAGTCATGTACGTCTACAACAAGTTCGCTTTGCTCAAGAGAGTTCATAAACTTTACCGTATCTAAATAATTACCTTTAACCTCAAGAGCAATATCTAGAACATGACCAAAAGCAGATTCGTTATTTTCTGAGTAGCTATTTGCAAAGTTAATTATCTTAATGTTGTGTTTCTTTGCATTTATAGAAACAGAGTTAAGATACTCACCCCAAGCTCTTTCGTCATATATAAGAGAAGAGATAGCCTCTATCTTCTCTTTTATGTAGTTGTTTCTCTCTTTTTGAGCAACAAGTTCAACTTCAAGACCTTTTATCTCTTGAACTAACATAGCAACTTTCGCCTCAGTGTTAACTTTTAGATAAAGCTTGTCTGAGTCAATTTTTGCAGTTATGTCTTGAACTTTTTTCTTTTGGCTTTCGAACTCATTCATAGACAAATCATAGAATGGATAAGCTACAGCGAAAAAAACTACAACAATCATAGCATATACTATGTAGGTGTCTTTTTGAGATTTTTCCTTAAAAAAAC
>NZ_JAVVFL010000205.1:0-3700 GCF_032250635.1 Sulfurimonas sp. | reverse complement strand
GTATAAGTTTTCAACATATGCAACTTGGTGGATTCGTCAGGCAATCTCCCGTGCAATCGCGGATCAGGCAAGAACAATCCGTATTCCTATCCACATGATAGAGACTATTAACCGTATCAATAAGATTATGCGTAAACATCTCCAAGAGCATGGAAGAGAGCCTGATGTTGAGATTATTGCTCTAGAGGTTGGTCTTTCTGTTGAGAAGGTTAAAAACGTCATTAAAATTACAAAAGAGCCTATAAGTTTAGAGGCTCCTATTGGAAGTGAAGATGATGGACGTTTTGGAGACTTTATAGAAGATAAATCTTCACTCTCGCCTTCTGATGCCGTACTAAAAGATGATTTGAGAGTTCAGATAGAAAATGTTTTAGAACAGCTTAACGAAAGAGAAAGAGCCGTTATAAAACTACGTTTTGGAATTATGGATGATGAGAGCGACAGAACACTAGAGGAGATAGGCAAAGAGCTTAGCGTAACACGCGAAAGAGTCCGCCAGATTGAATCAAGTGCCATAAAAAAGCTGAAGCACCCTAAAGTTGGACGAAAACTTAAAAACTACATAGAAGAGTAATCAGAATGACATTTGAGCAGCAATGGATTGAGTATGATTACAACCCTTTTGTGCTCTTTAGCTCAAGCGGAAAGATTTTATCGCTTAATTCAGAGGCTCAATTTTTACTGGGTGCCGTCACAACCGAAGAGCTTTTTAACCTTGCTACGACCTATGCAAATGTAACATTTGGGTTTAAGACAACTTTCGTTGAACTGGAGTTTGGACGTTACAGATTTTTTGCCCTTACCGTCGGTTATGAAAATGACGATGTCGTAGGCATAAAACTCTATCAGGCGCCCTCCTTTAAGATCAGCGCTCAAAAGCCTGTCGGCGAATTGACAAACATCTACGCCCTTGTTGATTTGTGTATGCTTACAAACTCTATAAACTCAAAAATAGTGTTTGAAAAAGATTTTGACCCTACTATCCCAGAAGTTATACTTGACTCAAATAATTTTATAAAAATTTTAAATAAAACATACTCATGCTATGAAAAAAATGAAAATATTTTAACAAAAATATTTTATAGAATTGGAGAACATATAAAATTTGAGAAGAAAAAATATAGTCTTTTTTCTATAGAAGTCAGTTCAGAAAATATTGACAAAGAGAGAGTTGAGGAGCTCAAAACATTAGCGGCAAACACAAATTTCTACATAGATGTTCAAAAAAAGATAACAATCAACATGCCGATGATTACCTCATAGCTCTTTTGAGAAAAAGTACCCAGCCACTATTCCCACCAACAGAGACGGAAGATAGATAGAAATATCCAAAAGAGAGTTGTTTTTAAGAGCTATAAAACCTAAAATCAAAAAGAGATATGGAACAAGCCTAAAGAGAGAAACTCCGGCTCTAGAGCCTTTTTTTATATCTTTTATGTTCAATATCTTTATCTTTTTCTTCTCTTCTTTGAGTATTGCTTTTATATCCAGCTCATCAGCAGGTCTGTTATCTACCTCGAAATCGTCATAAAGCTCGTAAGGGTCTTCGATTTCATCTAATATGTCCCTTTTTTCCTCTACGTTTTCAAGTGCAACCTGATTTTTAACCATTTTTCTATAGGCATAAGCAGAGCCTGCAATTATAAGAAAACTGCTTAGAAATGCTACTTGAAGATTTATGTAAAACTCAAAAGAGATGATGTTTGAGAGAAGAATAAGAGACTGGACTACAGCTAAAAACTTAATAGTTTTTTTCACTCTCATCCTCATCTTTATCATCTTGAAGCTGCTTTTTTATAGCATAACGAGGCTCTTTTGCAAGCTCTTCAAGCTCTTTGTACTGCTTTGAATAGGCTTTATAGACATTTAACACCGCCGCTGCGATACCTATAAAAACACCTATCCACAAAGTCCAACCTGCTCCCGTGAAATTCTTAAGCAAAAGCCCTATTCCGACACCCATAAGAACCGCTACAACCATAGAGATTCCGAGTGAGAGGCTATCTGCCGCTTCTATCAGAGGCTTGATTCTAGGAGCTTTTTGCTCCTCTTTATCGCTCTTATGCATTATTGGTTATCTCCTTAAAAACTTTCGCGCTTGCCTTAATGGTATCTTCAATCATCTCATCGGTAATAGCAGTTGAAATAAAGCCTGTCTCATAGAGTGAACATGCAAAATAAAAGCCCTCTTGAAGCATTTTGGAGTGAAATTTAGCAAACAGCTCTGCATCGGAGTTACATGCATCGGCAAAATTTTTAACAGGTTTCTCATTAAAAAAGAAACCAAACATACTTCCTCTGGTATCTATCTGCATCGGTATGCCGCAAGAAATAGCCTCTTTTTGCATTCCCTCAACCAATCTTTTTGCTCTTTGGTTTAACACAGAGATTACCCCGGCATTTGCTTTTAGTTTAGATATTGCCGCAAGTCCAGCAGCCATAGCAACAGGATTTCCGCTGAGTGTTCCCGCCTGATAAACAGGTCCCTCAGGCGAGAGTTTTGCCATAATCTCCGCTCTTGCTCCAAAAGCACCCACCGGCATCCCGCCGCCTATAACTTTTCCAAGAGTTACTATGTCTGGCTTTACTCCCGTAATAGACTCCGCACCGTTTAAACTAGCGCGAAAACCGCTCATGACTTCATCAAAAATCAGAAGAGTTCCATGAGCACTGCAAAGCTCTCTTAGCTCATGTAAGAACTCTTTATCTGCGGGAACAAGCCCCATATTTCCGGCAATCGGCTCAATAATTACACATGCAATGTCCTTAGAGTCGGCAAAACACTTCTTTACGCTCTCAATATCGTTGTACGTTGCCAGAAGTGTGTGTTTAGTAAAATCGGCAGGAACTCCAGGCGAACTAGGGTTTCCAAAAGTTGCAGCACCGCTCCCAGCCTGCACCAAAAGAGAGTCGCTGTGCCCATGATAGCATCCTGTAAACTTGACAATGTCATCACGCCCCGTATATCCGCGAGCAAGACGTATAGCACTCATAACAGCCTCTGTTCCGCTGCTTACAAATCTAATCTTCTCTATTGAGTCAAACATAGAAATAACTAGCTGTGCCAAATCACTCTCTGCCTGTGTCGGAGCACCAAAACTAAGTCCATGTTTTACGGCATTTATGACCGCATTCTCAATGGTCTCATCTCTGTGTCCAAAAATAAGCGGTCCCCAGCTTTGAACAAAATCAACATATCTATTTCCGTCAATATCCGTTAAATAGGCACCGCTTCCCTCTGCTATAAATAGAGGTGTCCCCCCGACACTGCTAAATGCTCTTACAGGCGAATTGACGCCTCCAGGAATTAAATCTTGCGCTTGTTTAAAAGCTCTTAATGAACCGTCAATACTCATAAAACACCCTTAATATTTTTTTGTCATTATAGCAAAGTTGTATTAATCTATATTAGTTATAATATTTCAAATTTTAATAACTGGATATCATGCCTTGAATCGCTCCTATTTTGCTTTGTTTGTTGCACTTTTAATTCACTTTGTTTTGCTACTTTTATTCTGGCTTCTTGGCGCAATGACACCTGAAATAAAAAAAGAGCAAAAACCACAAGAGAACAAAATAAAAGTCTCACTAAAAGAGATGCCAAAAATATCAAAAGATGCGGGAGATAAAAAAGAGGCTATAAAAAAACCTACGCCTATAGCGCCTCCTATGCCAAAGGGAAGCCAGTTAAAAGAGATGG
>NZ_JAVVFL010000204.1:2381-3782 GCF_032250635.1 Sulfurimonas sp. | reverse complement strand
TGATAGATTATTAGTATTATTCATATTATTAACCTTTATGATACAATTTCTAAAATTTTATGGAGTTTCAAATTTGTGGAGAATTGATAAACGTATTTTAGCACAATTTGATTTTTTTTCTATTATCCTCATCATTCCTCTTATAATTACTTCAAACTGGCTTATTAATGAAGTCGTACCGGCTCTTGCACAAAAACAGATTGCTTATGTCGGAATCTCATCGTTGGTCTTTCTAGGCGTATTTTTACTCCCTATTCGCAGAATGAGTTGGGTTATTCCGCTTATTTACTGGATAAATATAGCGCTTCTTTTAGCGGTTGAATTTTTCGGTCATGCAAGACTTGGCGCTCAAAGATGGATAGAGATACCGTTTGTAAATGCAACTATTCAGCCATCGGAGTTTGTAAAACCGGCTCTTATTTTAATGCTTGCTTACATTATTCACAAAAATCCGCCGCCAAAAGATGGATACAAAATAAAAGATTTTTTAAAAATCAGTCTTTATATTCTGCTCCCATTCGTTCTAATTGCAAAAGAGCCCGACTTGGGTACTGCACTTATTCTTCTTATTATCGGTTATGGCGTTCTTTTTTTTGTAGGTGTTCACTGGAAAATATGGGCAGTAATTGTCGGCTCAATCCTGCTTTTCTCTCCGGTTGCCTACAAATTTTTGCTCCATGATTATCAAAAAACAAGAATAACAGATTTTCTTAGTGAAAAACCCTCATACCATGTGCAGCAATCCATAATCGCAATAGGCTCAGGAGGACTTACCGGCAAATCCAAAGATGAGGCAACACAGACGCAAATGCGCTTTTTGCCTATCTCTACGAGTGACTTTATCTTTGCATTTCTTGTTGAGAGAAGCGGATTTTTAGGAGCTTTGGCAATTATACTTATCTATGTAGTTCTTATTTTGCATCTATTTAGTCTTAGTATTTTTTATAATGACTACTACATAAAAGTCGTCACAATAGGCATCTCGTTTATGATTTTTGTTTACATGGGCGTAAATATCTCAATGACCATAGGGTATGCTCCCGTAGTCGGTGTTCCTCTGCCTATGTTTAGTTATGGGGGAAGTAGTTTTATTAACTTTATTATTCTCTTCGCAATAATGCAAAATCTTATAACGTTTCGATATAAAGATATGTATGATGGACGTGGAACTAAAAGCTTTTTATAAAGGGATTTTTTAGGGGATGTGGCGCGATTGAAGGGACTCGAACCCTCGACATTCTGCGTGACAGGCAGACACTCTAACCAACTGAGCTACAATCGCATATAATAATAAGTTGTTTTTGACTTTAGATGTGCTAAGGTTTTGGCGAAGCGTACTAAGGTACGTGAGTCAAAAGCTTCGTGCATATAAAACAAAAATGGTGGGCACTACTGGACTCG
>NZ_JAVVFL010000204.1:0-2281 GCF_032250635.1 Sulfurimonas sp. | reverse complement strand
AACCAGTGACATCTACCTTGTAAGGGTAGCGCTCTACCAACTGAGCTAAGCGCCCATTTATGACTTTTTATAACACCATGTTTTGTGGCGACCCCTAAAGGATTTGAACCTCTGTCCCTACCATGAAGTGATAGTGTCCTTGGCCACTAGACGAAAGGGTCACTTTCATTAAACAAAAGGTTTTGTAAAATAACTTGGTTTTTTTGCATTAGACAAGGCAAATTTTGACGAAGCATAGTTAGCTATGCGTGTTGAAATTTAACGCAGTATAATCAAAAAAATGGTGGGCACTACTGGACTCGAACCAGTGACATCTACCTTGTAAGGGTAGCGCTCTACCAACTGAGCTAAGCGCCCTAAATTATGCTTTTTACTTTACTCTTCGTTAGAACCTTTGTTCCATTCGTCACATAGATTTACTATGCTCCTCATTCCACAAAGAACCTGCCTCGATTAAAATAAAAATCAAGAATTTTAAATCAACTAAAAGTGGCGCGATTGAAGGGACTCGAACCCTCGACATTCTGCGTGACAGGCAGACACTCTAACCAACTGAGCTACAATCGCATATAATATTTTTAGTTTTGTAAATGGTGTCCTGTGATGGATTCGAACCATCGGCCACATCATTAAAAGTGACGTGCTCTACCAGCTGAGCTAACAAGACATTTTCCTCTATTTGTAAGAGGTCGAAATTATAGGCAAATAGGTTTTAATTGTCAAGATAAAAAGCCTCAAATTTAAAAAAACATCTCTCTATCTACTAATAGCAACATTTTAATGGCAAAAAGTACACTCTGATGCTGGATATAGTTTCTATCCCCATTTAAATTTAAACGACTTTCTATATATTTTGTTTTGCTTCTTACGCTGATATATATAGTTCCGACAGGTTTATATTTAGTACCGCCGCCCTCACCCGCAACTCCGCTTATAGATATAGAGTAGTCAGCTTCACTAACATTGAGCGCGCCTTCACTCATCTCTAAGACGACTTCACTGCTTACCGCACCGTACTCTTCTAATGTTTTAGAGTTTACGCCAAGCCAATTTTCTTTAATTCTGTTTGAGTATGTCACCAAAGAGCCGTCAAAGATTTTTGAAGCACCGTTATTTTTTGTAAAGTAGTAGCTCAGAAGCCCTCCAGTGCAGCTCTCTGCAAAGGTTATTTTCTTGCCCTTTGATGATAGTTTCTCTATTATATAAGTTGTGATGTTTGTAGCAGCAATGATTTTGTTTGGCAAAAGCTGCTTTGCTGAGGCTATAAACTTAGATATATTTCCATATTTTTTGCTTCTTATATCTACTCTCAACCAGCCATCTATGAGATTTACAGCCTCTATTTTCAAGTCATACATCTGCGCAATCGGAGAGAGCATCGCCAAGGCACTCTCTTTATCCTCTTCAAAAAGATGAAGGGTAGCACTTGATTCTTCAAAATCAAGAAGTATCTCGGGAACTCTTTGCATCTCATCTACATGTAAGACATTTGTAAGCGAATTTTTATACTCTAAGAGATAACTTCCATCTTCATATACAGCGCTGTTTGATGGTATCAGCATCTCATCTTTTAAAATCTGGTTATCGCTTGTGACAGTACATATAAGTTTTCCTATGGTAGAAAAATGATGTTTTGAAGTTACGATTATATATCTGTTTGACGTGTGAAGCTCTTTTTCCAAATATAAAAAAAGTGAATTATCGCTCTCTTTAAAAAAAGTTATACTATCTATTAAATCAGTTTTTTGCTCAATTTTTCTGATTATATACTCTCTTAGAGGAAGGTTATATATAAATTTATTGCCGATTAACAAAAGATGCAGTTTCATCGCGTAAATAGCCTTTTTGCAAAAATAATTTCCTCCATTATAACACTGTTTTTACTATTTTAAAGTAGCTTTTAAAGGCATGAGGGATATAATGCAAAAATTTTACACTATTTGGGACAGACATGGATTATAAAGATACACTACTTTTACCGACTACAAAATTTGAAATGAGAGGCAATCTCATAAACAACGAACCAAAGAGATACGCTTCTTGGGACGAGAAAAAAATATATGAGAAGATGAAAGCTAACCGCAAAGATGCTCCAAGTTTTACTCTTCATGACGGTCCTCCATACGCAAACGGTCACACGCACATCGGACATGCGCTCAACAAAATCTTAAAAGATATCATTATAAAACATAACTATTTTAACGGCAAATCGGTGCGATTTACTCCAGGCTGGGATTGTCACGGTCTTCCTGTCGAAAATTTAGTTGAACAAGAATTAAAT
>NZ_JAVVFL010000203.1:0-3794 GCF_032250635.1 Sulfurimonas sp. | reverse complement strand
CTTCCTCAGCTACTTTCATATTAAAGTTTGCTATCTGCTCTTTTGTCGGGTGTGTTTTAATTATTTTGTACACGGTTGACCTCTTGTTTTTAAATGGTAATATTGGAGTGGAATTGTATTATTTTTTTTGATTTTTGCGGTAATAAAATTAAGTGGTTTATAAAGTCGTGTAAATAGGGGTGTTTTGGGGGTTTACGATAGTTATGAGCGGATAAATCCGCTCAAAGAAAGATTACAGACCTGTAACGTTTTCTGCTTGTGGACCTTTTTCGCCTTGACCGATTTCAAAAGTTACCTTTTGACCTTCGTCTAGAGAAACACGACCATAGCCAGTGCTGTTGATTTGACGAAAGTGTACGAATACATCCTTACCGCCATCTTCTTGCTCGATAAATCCGAAACCTTTTTCACCATTGAACCATTTAACCGTACCGTTTACTAATGCTGCCATTGTAATACCTTTGTGTTTGAATACACCTCATTGCTGAAGTGGTCTAAAATCTAATATGAAGCTTTCTTTTAGTAGGCGGATATACTGTTAACTAGGTCATCAATGTAAAGCAGACTAAAGATGTAACTCGAATCATCTTTTATTGACAGAATTATAACTGAATAAAAAGTAAATGTATATAGCTGGAGCTTATTTCTTTTGTATTTACTATTTTTTTACGACTTAAATCATCGGTTCTATCCCTGAAATAGGCGATTTATAAGGGGTTGATAGTTTTCTATTTTACGTATGTTTAAAAACATGAAATAATGTAATATCTTTAAAACTTAGTCTCTTTCTTGTTTTTGGCGATGAATTCGTCCACAAACTTGAGCATATTTTTGTAGTGGTCGCCATGCCAGTACACTGCGCCGCACTCTTTGCATCTAGCAAAGGTATCAAAGTATTTTTTTGTTTTTGCTTTTAGTTCATCTATGACCTCTGGTTTATCAATCTCTTCAAGTTCGCCGTTACATTTGATGCATATGCTCAGGGGCTTGACCTTGTCAAAAAGCTTGTAGTGGTGAAATATCTCTCTTAACTGCTCCTCAAACCCTGCATGTGCAAGATACAAAGCGTTATGATGCTTCATCCTCTTATAAAGAATCTTGTCGCTTGTTAGAAGAAATCTCTGCTCTTTGTGTGCAATCTCGATAATATCGTCATCATCTATACTCTGAAAGTAAAGTGTGTCAAACCCAAATATCCGCAGATACTTCGCAATCTTCCCCAAATGGCAGTCGGCTATGAATTTCATGGGGTTATTGGGTCTTTAAAGGTGCGTTTCAATATCAACCAGTTCTACGCGGGAGCACTCTTTTTTTAAGAGTTTTTTGCTGTTTGCATCATCTTCTGCCAAACTCAAAAGATCTGCAAAGTCATCTTTAGAGACTTCGACAGTATGGAGTTCTTTAAGAGTTTCAATGCTGAGCGTTGCCTCTTCTTTGGATTTAAGCGTAATATTGCGATGCCCCTTGGCAAACTCTGATTTTATAGCTTTTGCCACTTTTTCGTTGTTAAGCAGTTCCTTAAGTGAAATCTTTTGATCGAGATCATTATCGCACAGTACTTTATACGTTACCACTATTTTTCCATCCATCGTGCCGATTTCCTTTATTCCCAAGTTTCCAGCTCTTTTATAGCATCTACAAAGACATTATAACTTTCTTGTGAAGAAAATACAAAGTTTACCTCTATGGTGTTATCTGAATCTAAAAAATACTTAACTGCATTGTAAGCAATTTTGGCAGCTTCATCTTTTGGATAACCGTAGATGCCTGTAGAGATGGCAGGAAACGAGATGCTGTGGCACTTTAGTTCAGAAGCTGTTTTTAGTGAGTTTATATAGCAGTTTGCCAGAAGCTCTTCGCAACGGTTTTTACAAGATGAATAAACAGGGCCGACGGTGTGGATCACATATTTTGCTCTCATCTCTCCCGCAGTTGTCGCAACGGCTTCTCCTGTAGGCAATCCATCAGGATATAGAGAGGCTCTCAGCTCTTTACACTCACTAAGTATCTGCTCTCCGCCCGCTCGGTGAATTGCACCATCTACTCCGCCGCCGCCAAGAAGTGAACTGTTTGCAGCATTGACCACTGCACACACATCCTCTTGCGTTATATCTGCTACTTTTAGGTTTATGTTTTTCATTTGTATTACCTTTGTATTTGAAAATACTCGATTGTTTGCTCTGTTAACTGCAACTCCATAACCCGCTCAGAAATTTACACCCAAGTGAGTAAATTTTAAATTTTATAAACTTTTCATATCATTGTATAATTCAACTAAATGTCCATATGCCATGTCAAGTAAAGGTTCATACATAAATGAATTCAAATGTATATTCTCAGGAGTCATAATACTCATTCTTGTTAAAACTTTTATATCATTATCAAAACTATCATCACCTTGATATTCATCTTTAAAACGTTTAAAAAGTTTTCCGGTCTGTGTACCCTTTATTACTGATTTGTCAGTAACTTTGCTCCACATATATTCTTCAGCTTTAAGTCTAATTGCAATAGATAAAACAATTTTATCATCAAGGACTATTCCATCTTTTTTACCCGAGGCAACAATATTGTCTGCACACGTATAAATTGAATCTAAAATAGTATCATTTTCATTTTCAATAACTTTATCTTGATAAAGTTGTCCTACTGTTTCAAAAGTAGCTTGAATATCTTTTTTAGTTATAGTCATAGTATCTGGCTTTTTTATGTGTAAACATGAAGTGAGCAATTTATATTCATCACCATCCGTACCATGAGCATATTCAATTATATTTCTTACAAATGGAATTAAAGCAATAAATTTAGACAATTCATTATGATAACCTTTTCTCCATATCTCAAAAGGATTTGTAACGTTTTTACTACCAGCAGAAACAATTTTTAAAGATTCATCGTTGTCTTTATCGACTATTAAAGAATTATGCCATTTAGTTGTCATTAAAATTCTTTCCTGTACAGTTCTGAAAAAATCAAAATTGTGCGTCAAAATTATTTGATTAAAAAAGTCATAGCTGGAAATTTCATTTAAATATTCAACTATCGCATATTTATTTTTATAATCAAAAGAATCTGCTATATCATCTATAATAATAAGAGTCTTTGTTTTATCTTCTATCCTTCCTTTAAGTTCAAAAATAACATACAATAGGTATAACGCTCTTTTTTCACCTTGACTTAAAACTTTTAAACCACCTAATGAATCTCTAGAAAAAGTTTTTTTTATACCTGAAATAGGATCAGTGAACTCAAAATCAATATTAGGTGTTTCCTTACCTAAGATAGCACTTTTTTTATTGGTTATTAATATCTCAAACGGTAAAGAAAACCTTTTCTTAAACTCATCAACAACTTCATGCCATTTAGTAACTTGGTCTTGAGCTTTTTGTTCTATTTCCTCGATTTCTGCCTTTGTTGATTTATACAACTCAATTAAAGCTAAAAACGATTCTTCTTCTTTTTTATAATAGCTAAGCCATAGTTTTTGTTTTAGATTTTTTATGTTGTCAATTTCTAACTCTGTAATAATGTCTGGATATGTTTCAATAATTGACTCAAATGCATTAATTGCTTTAGCACCATTACTAATTTGTTTCTGTATCTCTTGCAGTTCAGTATCAGCAAAAATTTTTGTTTTTTCGTCTTCAAGAATTTTATCTAAAGCTTCATAGTTTGCGAACGGTGTAGAATTACCGTGTAGTAATATAGAATGTTCAGCTTGGAAAAAATTTTCTTTTTTTGTAGCTTTTAAAATATTACTAGCTTTTGTTGGGTTGAAAATTCCTTTTTTATAG
>NZ_JAVVFL010000202.1:0-3802 GCF_032250635.1 Sulfurimonas sp. | reverse complement strand
ATCATCATCAACAACCATCTCCATCTTTATCTTCGGTAAGAAATCAACTACATACTCTGCGCCGCGGTAAAGTTCGCTATGCCCTTTTTGACGTCCATAACCCTTTACTTCGCTTACCGTCATACCGGTAATTCCTATCTCAGCCAATGCATCTTTTACATCTTCAAGTTTAAAAGGCTTTATAACCGCTTCTATTTTTTTCATAATAATATCTCCAAATTAAGTTTAAAATTGTAACCATTTTTATGCTTTTAAGCAACACTACAGGTTTATTACTTTTTCTCCATGCACAGTCTCATCAAGTCCTCTGTTTTCACTATCATCATCGACTCTTCCTCCGCCTGTAAGCATAGAAGCTATAAAGTAGACAGCTGCAGTTGCAACAGCACTATAGACGATAGTCAAACCAATTGCTTGAAATTGACTTACCAGTTGCGAAGCCATATCGTAAGCCTCAGGCATCGCATAAGGAGCAATAAAGATCGCCGTAGCGACTGAACCCCAGATACCGACCAAGCCGTGAATCCAAAAAGCATCCAATGCGTCATCCACTCTGAACATGTTTTTGAGTTTTGCAACAGCAAAGAATCCCAAGATGCCGCCGATTAATCCGATTATTATCGCACCTTCTACACCCGCACTTCCTGAAGCTGGAGTAATAGCCACAAGACCTGCAACTGCACCCGAAGCTCCTCCCACTATTGTAGCCTTCTTATAAACAATCCATTCGGCAACTATCCATCCCATGACGCCAAGAGCTGCCGCAACGTTTGTTACTAAAAATGCAGATGCCGCTACACCATCAGCTGCCAATTCAGACCCTGCATTAAAACCAAACCATCCAAACCATAAGAGTGCAGCCCCGAGTGCTACTAAAACAGGAGAAAACGGTTTGATTGCAGCTTTGCCGTAATCTCTTCTTCTTCCCAAAATAAGTGCTACAACTAGACCCGCAACACCTGCATTTAAATGAACAACTGTTCCTCCTGCAAAATCCATCTCACCAAAGTTGAGTGTCTCTCCGCCGCCCCATGCCCAGTGCGCTATAGGCGCGTAAACAACAGCTATCCACAAAGCCGCAAAGATTATATAGGTAGAAAACTTTACGCGCTCAATCATGGAGCCGCTTGCGATTGCGACTGCAATAGCGGCAAAAGTTCCCTGAAATGCGACAAAAAGCAGCTCAGGAATTGTTCCGCTGAGGCTCTGTGGCGTAATGCCGCTCAGAAGTGCCTTGCCACTACCGATGATATCACCATCGCCAAACGCAATAGAGTAGCCAATGAGAACCCAAACCAAAGTACCGACCGCATAAGCTCCTAAGCTCATACCTATAGTATTTAACACGTTTTTAGAGCGAGTCAAACCACCATAAAAGAGCGCTAATCCTGCAGGAGTCATAAGCATAACCAATGCCGTAGCAACCAACATCCACGCTGTGTCGCCGCTGTTTAACACATCCTCTGCAAACACAAAAGAAGGGATAGACAACATACCAAACAAAAACCTCTTCATTTTTCAATCCTTTTTTTTAATCTGCCAAATTATATACCATCCAAATTCACAATATGACAAAAAGCTGCTTATATTTTAATCAAATGTCACTATTATGCCATAATTCCCAAAAAACATTGTTTTAAGCAAGCTTTAAATTTTATGGTTATATAGTTTTTGCTTATGAATGTATTAGATTAATTCATAATATTTCATTATATAAAAGGGGTTCGTTATGAAAAGTTTTTCAACAAATAAAGTCGCCTATTTACTGGGCTTAACACTAATGTGCGCCACCGCGGCAGAGGCGACGCCTGCGTTTGCCAGACAGATGGATACGGAGTGTATGTCTTGCCACTTTCAAAATATACCGAAGCTAAACTCATTCGGTAGAGAGTTTAAGATGTCTGGTTTTACAATGACAAGCGGCAAAGAGGAGATGAAGAGCACTCTTGCGGGAGGACTGGGTCTGCCTAGCACTCTAAATATGGGCTTAGTATTAAAAGCACGTGTGCTTTCTGACGACAAAACAGAGAACACAACACTTGGAAAAACTGTCAAAACAGAAATCTTTGACGAATCTGCTTTTATCTTCGGCGGCAAGATAGCTGATAATGTAGGTACTTCTATGGAAGTTGCAGCAGGCGGTATATTTGGCGGTAAAGTTCTATTTACAACAGAGGCTTTAGGTGGCAGAGTCGGTGCGGCATACTCTACTACTGATGCACTTGGCGCATTTCAGGGAACAGAGATATATACGACGGGACTATACAGACCTGTTCGTCAGTTTGAAAACCGTAAGAAAACAAACATCTTCCAAGATCTAGGTATCGGAGATGGTGAAGCAAGTGTAGTTCAAGCCTACTACCACGGAGGCGGTCTTTATGCAACAGCTGGCGGCTATGTTCCTACATTTGCACAGAGCTCTAGAACAGACAGCGACGGTTATAAACTTATGGCAAGAGCCGCTTATGAATTTAGTCTTACAGACACTACAATGATGCTTGGCGGTTACTATATTGGAGGAGATACGGGAAATAAAATCATACCTTACAACCTAGCCGATATAACTAACGAAGTGGATTTAGCAAATATTGCTGCTCTTAACAGAACATCTTACGGTATTGACTTTCAAGTACAAAGTATGCTTGCAGAGATGTCGCTGATGGTAACCGGTGCGTACGTGCTAAAAAATGACTATGATGATCTGGATATGACTACCGGTCTAGCAACCGGCACGCAGGATATAACAGGATATCATGTTGACGCTCAGCTTAATCTTACAGATAAATATGGCGTAAAAGCAGCCGTACTCGGGCATAACGACAAAGCAGTAGACAGAGACTACAATGTCTACTCCGCAGGTTTGGAGTATAACATGAGACAAAACGTCCGTTTTTGTGTAGAGTACTCATATACTTCAAGCGACAGACCTGACACTGTAGGCACTAACGGCACTACTGTATATTCAGGAAGCGACATTCTATTTATGTCAATGGTTGCATTTTAATTTCAAAAAATGCCAAAACAAAATCACTGCAAAGTTAGCTCTTTGCGGTGATACACCTCACTTCTTTTTAAACGGCACCCATCAGCTGTTTTGAACTCTCACCTATAAGCTCGCACATCTCACTGTAGCTTCTAGCCTTCTCTTTTATGTCACTCTCTAAAAGCCCCTCGTAGATCTGCTCTATCTTTTGGGCTGCATCAAGTTTTTTCATATCGCCTTTGTCAAGGTCGGTTAACTCCAAAAGTTCATTCCATACCGAACTCTCATCAAGCATAAACGCAGTAAACTCTACACCTTCATAAGTAAATGTACCGTTTCCGTCAAGGTCTGTTACATATAAAATATTCAAGCCGTCTTTCATAAAGTAATCTTTATACTTCTCAAAAAGCGGGGCAAAATCACGAAAGCTATCAAGCTCACACGTAAAAAATTTAATCCCGCCCTCATCGCTAATAACAATAACCTGTTTTGCCTGAATTTTAGGAGGAAGTTTTCTATCTGGAGATATCTGTTTTCCCGCTTCAATTATCAATGCACCTCTATAGCCGCGGACTCCGCCGCCAAGCTCATCATTAAACGACGGCTGCCAATCAAGCTCATTACTTTTTATATACTCTGTTACGCTCATATCTATCCTTCTGTTTTATACTACAAAAGGGCATACATAATCTATTCCCTACCTGCCAATTGCGAGTAAATATAAAATATTGTTGTGCGTATTTAAAAATTGTTTCGTCTCATCATCATAATAAGCACCGATTCCGCTGCACCCAATGTTTAGCATTTCACATCGCAGAT
>NZ_JAVVFL010000201.1:0-3892 GCF_032250635.1 Sulfurimonas sp. | reverse complement strand
AGTTACGGATGCGCAACGGGTGCGAAAGGGAGTGCCAGAGCTGCCCTTCTTCAAAAGTGTGATGCGAGCGTTATTACCGAAGCGTTTGTATATAAGCTTGAGAGCGATGCGACAAAGGTTACAAAAGCACACTACTATGATAGCGATATGAAGACGCATGAGATTAGTGCTAAAATATTTGTTTTAGCCGCACAAGCCATAGAGAGTTCACGCTTGCTCTTAAACTCAAAAAATAGCTTTTTTCCTTACGGTTTGGCAAACAACAACCATCAAGTAGGAAAAAACCTTATTTTCTCAGGCGGAGGAGCAGGGGAGGGGCGATTTCGTTTTGAAACACTTACGGATGAGCAACAAAAAGAGCTTATGGAGGTCGGTCTTTTCTTTAACCGCTCCTTGCAGCAGTGGTATGAGTATAAAAAGAGCAGTAAAAAAATCAAAGGCGGAACCATAGACTTTCTGTTTGAGCATCAAAATTTGGTTCCCCGCATAAAAAGAGCTTTTTATGATGAAGGGGGGAAAATTCTTTGGGGTAAGGCTCTTGAGCAAAAAATTCATAAAGAGCTTACGACTTCAAGAGTTTTGAATTTTGAAGTTTTTAATGACTGGCTTCCTACGGATGAGTGTTTTGTAGGTATTGAAGAGGAGGTTAAAGATAAGTACGGCATCCCTGTGGGCGCAATACATCTCTACAGCCATCCTCGTGATAGAGAAGTCGGCAATGACTTGGCAAAAAAAGCGGTGCAGGTGTTGGAGAAAATGGGAGCTACCGAGATAAGTTACTCTATCTCCTCTGCTCCTCCGCCAAATCTTGTGGCAGGCGGCTGCAGATTTGGAGAGAATCCTAAAACATCCGTACTCGATAAAAACTGCAAAGCGCATGCATTAGATAACCTTTATGTTACGGATGCTAGTTTTATGCCTACGGGAGGAAGTGTGCCCTATACATGGACTATCTATGCGAACGCTTTTCGTATAGCAGATATTTTACGCAAAAGATTGGAGTCTTAAATTTATACTTATGTGACAAATATTACATACTCTTTACTTTTCTTCTGTAATAATAGTGAAATAATCTCATAAAAAGGAGAGAAGATGTGTATCCCACATGGAGCCATGGGCTCGGTAGATAACGGATATGTCAAGGAAGAGAGACCTAGAAAAAGTGTAAAGAGAGTTTCTCAAGAAGTTTTTGAAAAAGGCGATCCCAACTTTGTAGATGAGAGAGTAAAACCTTATGAACCTCAAAAGAAAAAGAAAGGATTGTTAGAGTCGCTTTTTTCCTCTTGAGTTGATAACTGTTTTTTAAAGAGGCATACCCTCTTTACCTTCTGCAAGAGAGCTTAAAAAACTCTCCATGTCATACTTTACTCTGTATTCAGGGGTCATGATATGGATAAGAATATCACCCATATCAACAACAACCCAGTCACTGCTCTCATCTATGTTGATAAATTTTTCTGCTGGTTTAAGTTCAGTTTTTAGATGGTCTAAAAGAGCCATCGTATGTCTTGAGCCGAGTGATGATGCGATGATTGCATAATCTACAAAGTAGTTTTTCTCTCTAAGGTCAAAAACCTCTATGTTTTCTGCTTTGTTTTTGTCTAGGACTTCGGTTATTTTTTCTATTCTGTTTTGCAATAGTTTTCCTTGTAAAAATTATATATCTCTTTTGCACACTTTTTTGGCAACTTTGAGATCTCAACACACTCTCTAAGCTTGGTTGATGATATTTTCTCATCAACATCCAGTCTTAAAAACTGTTCTGGAATCTCAATATTGTCTCTTGGAACTACCATAAAAGTAACTAACTCTTTGAGTTCATCATATCTATCCCATTTCTCAAGGCAAGAGAGGTTGTCGGCACCGATTACAAGGTATATCTTCTTGTAACTCTCTAAAAGATGCTTTACGCTCTCTATTGTTGATACCGGTCTCTTTTGTAAAACTTCATACTCTGAAATTTCTACATTTTCATACTCGCCAAAAATCTCTCTTAGCCATACGACCCTTAAGGCCGAAGGAGCATAAAATTTTGACTTAAACGGATTTAGATATGTAGGCATTATTATAACTTTGTCAATATCTTTGAATTCTCTCAAAGCCTTAACTATTGCCTCGTGACCGATATGCGGCGGGTCAAAAGAGCCGCCAAAAAGTGCGATTGTATCCATATTTAAAGCGAATTATAACTAAGTTTAGGTAAAATTGCCCAATTTTTATTTTATTAGGAAATATAATGGCACTAAAGATAGCAATTAACGGATTTGGTAGAATCGGTCGTTGTGTGGCTCGTATTGCTGCAACAAGAGATGATGTAGAGATTGTAGCTATAAATGATATGGCAAGCATAGATATGATGCTTTATCTTCTCAAAAACGACTCTGTCCATGGAACATTTAAGAGCGAAGTAGTGCAGATTGATGGTGAAAACATCACGATTGATGGCAAAAATATTAGGGTTTTTAGTGATCGTGATCCAAAAAACCTCAAATTTGCCGAGTGCGGTGCAGATATGGTTTTAGAGTGTACGGGCGTATTTCTAAGCCAAAAAGATGCTCAGATCCATATTGATAACGGAATCAAAAAAGTTCTTTTCTCAGCTCCTGCAAAAGATGACACTCCTACGTTTGTTCTTGGCGTAAACGAGCATCTCTACGCTGGGCAAAACATAGTCTCTAACGCTTCATGTACGACAAACTGTCTTGGTCCTATAGCAAAAGTGCTTGATGATGCTTTTGGAATTGAAAAAGGTCTTATGACGACAATCCACTCATATACAAATGACCAAAATATTTTGGATGTGAAACACTCAAAAGATAAGCGCCGCGCACGCGCAGGCGCTATCAATATGATACCTACAACAACAGGTGCGGCAAAAGCTATAGGTCTTGTTCTTCCTCAACTTAAAGGCAAGCTTCATGGGCAAAGCGTTCGTGTTCCTACGCCAAACGTCTCCATGGTTGACTTAAACGTCATTGTTAAGAAAAACACTACAAAAGAGGAAGTGACTGCAGTATTTAATGACGCCGCTAATGGCTCTTTAAAAGGAATTATTCTTATGGACAAAGAGATGAGAGTTTCTCAGGATTTTGTCGGGTGTGAATACAGCTCTATCGTTGCAGAGGATTTGACTCAGGTAATTGATGGCAATATGGTCAAGGTTATGGCTTGGTACGACAATGAGTGGGGATACTCGACAAGACTTTTGGACATGGCTCTTCATATCAGTAAATAGGATAGAATTTGGAACTTTTAAATATTAAAAATTTAGATCTCGCAGGTAAAAAAGTTTTTATCAGATGCGATTTTAACGTACCGATGGATGAGTTTGGAAATATATCCGACGACCGACGTATACGCTCTGCTATGACTACCATAAACTACTGTCTTGATCAAGATTGTGCGGTCGTGCTTGGCTCTCATCTTGGGCGTCCAGAGGGGCAGATGGTTGAAAAATATTCGCTCATCTCCGTTGCTAGAAGAATCCAACATCTGCTAAAGAGAGAAGTTATTTTGGCAAAAGATGTTATCGGGGAAGATGCACTTTCAAAAGCAGCATCCCTGCAACAAGGAGAGGTTCTGCTCTTGGAAAATCTCCGTTATGAAGAGGGCGAGACAAAAAATGATGTAGAGCTCTCTAAAAAATTAGCTTCAATGGCTGATTTTTATATAAACGACGCGTTTGGAGTGAGTCATCGTGCCCACTCATCAGTAGAGGGAATAACGCATTTTTTTGATTCTCAGCATAAAGCAGCCGGATTTTTACTTCAAAAAGAGATACAATTTTTTGGCAAACTTATACAAAATCCTGTACGTCCTTTTGCGGCTATAGTAGGCGGTTCAAAGGTTTCAGGCAAGCTTGAAGCACTTATAAATCTTCTGCCTAGAGTAG
>NZ_JAVVFL010000200.1:0-3933 GCF_032250635.1 Sulfurimonas sp. | reverse complement strand
ACTTTTTTGTCCCTGCCTAACTATATGGGCTTTGCCCATATAGTAGTTAAATTTTTATACTCTACATTCTTGCATATTGAACACTTATACAAGCGTCAATTTCTAAAAGCTCTTTTAACGTTATATCATTTATAATATTATCCACTAAAATAACCGCGAGAGCCTCTTTTTTGTCATTTCTAGCAAGTGAAAAGTCTGCAATATTTACGCTATGTTTTGCCAAAGTAGAACCGATATTTCCGATAACGCCCGGAACGTCTCTGTTTTTAAGGACTACCATATCGCCTTTGAGTGCCACTTCAATATCAAAACCATCAATCGTAACGATTCTAAATACATTATCGTCAAAAATTGTAGCACTGATAGTCGTAGTTCCGCCCTCTGCAGTAGTCAGTTTAATGGTAATAAGGTTTTTATAAACAGATGAGTCATTAAGTGCTTCCGACTCTATCTTTATCCCTTTTTCTTTAGCAATAAAATCCGCGTTAACATAGTTAATCGTGTCATCGCTTATCTGACTCATAGCGCCTACTGCAACAAAAGTAGCAAGTGAGTCTACATATTTTGAGATTTCACCCTGCCCGCTTACTTTTATGGAGATAATCTGTGATTTGTTAAGCTGAGACTCTAAAAAACCGATCTTCTGCCCCATCTCTAAGAATGGTTTAACAAACGGAGGTATCTTGCTCTCATCAATAGGTAAATTCATAGCATGTGGATATGAGATACCTTTTGCCGCAGCGATTGCGTTTGCAGCAGCCTGAACCCCAATGTTGTACTGCGATTCGTAAGTATTCGCACCCAAGTGAGGAGATACCGTAATATTATCAAGCTCAAGAAGAGGATGGTCGGTTGCTGGCTCTTTCATAAATACGTCAATACCGGCAAAACGGATTTTACCGCTCTTAAGACCTGCATAAAGCGCCTCTTCATTGTAAAGACCGCCTCTTGCACAGTTAATGAGAACGACACCGTCTTTCATCTTTGCAATCTCGGCACTGCTTATCATGTTAAGAGTCTCTTTGTTTTTAGGCGTATGGATAGTAATAATGTCGCATGCTAAAATATCTTCAAAGTTTTTCGTGTATGTCATATCAAAGTCGGTGACTTTAGAGGGGTTTATATATGGGTCATAAGCAACAATATCCATCTCAAAAGCTTGCGCTCTCTTTGCTACGCGGCTTCCGATATTTCCAAATCCGATGACACCCAGTTTTTTGCCCTTAAGCTCATACCCGTACCACTTCTCTCTTTTCCACACTCTCTCTTGCTTTAAGTGGTTGTGTGAATATGGAAACATTCTCATACATGAGAGCATATGCGCCATGGTTAGTTCAACTGCGGCAATTGTGTTTGCAGTAGGAACGTTCATGACTATAATTCCCTCTTTTGAGCATCCCTGGATATCAACATTGTCAACACCAACGCCTGCTCGCACGATTGCTTTCATGTTTTTAGCATGCGCGATAAATTTATCATCAACATCGGTTGAACTTCTTGTAATAGCAACATCAGCCTGTTCAATAATATCTAAAAGCTTTACCTTGTCTTCGTCAGCCGCCATTATAAAGTTTATGTTTTCATCATTTCGAAGCATCTCCAAACCGGCTTCATGAATATGGTCACAAACAACTATAGTATGTTTTTGCATTATGTATCCTCTTTGTATAGCCCAACAGTGGCTGAAATTTGATAGTTTTTTAGAACTTCTACGAGAGAGTCCAGCTTGGTTCTCTCTTTTGAGTAAATTAGCAACTCTGCACCGTTTTTATCTTTTTTGAGATAGTATTTTAGCTGATGTTGCTTTAACTCCTCTTTTAAACAGAAGAGCTGATAAGGATCAGCTATAGGAGCAGAGAGTTTATAAATAGTTTCATTTGCTACTTTCTCATTTAAATCAACTTGGATAAAAACTTCATTAACCGGATAAAAATAACCCAGCTTCTCAGTTTTTGAAAAACTCTCTAGCCATATATTTTTTGGTGCTTTTACAACAACTTCACTTTTGTGTTCAAGCGGAGTTAAGTTAACGGTGGTTTCATTAGAATTAATTGAAATAAGAAAGAAAACAACAAAAACAGCTACCCCTACCGCGATGAGCAGGGTTAGCCATTTAAGAATTTTTTGCACGATATTTACTTAAATTTGTCTTTTATCAAATCACCAAGAGAGTGTGATTCATCATCATTGATCTCATCAAGCATTGCTTGGTTTTTTATGTAATCAAGTTTTTTGACAGATAGACGGATGCGGTCACGACGAGTGTCGATTGCAGCAATCGCTGCTTCTAGCTGTTGACCAACCTCTAGTTCACTTTTCTCTAGTGGAGCAAGATCTTCATCACGAATAAGTGCATCAACACCATCTTCCAGAGATACGAAAACTCCGAAATCTTTAATATCGCGAACAGTTCCAGTTACAACGCTGTTTACCTTGTGAGTTTTAGCGAATGCATCAATAGGACTCTCTAAAAGAGCCTTTCTGTTTAGTGATATTTTTTGGTCTTCAGGGCTGATTTTAGCGATTTTAACTTCAACTTCATCTCCTGATTTTAAAACATCCCTACACTTAACGTTTTTGTCCCATGAAATATCTTGGTTATGAAGAAGACCCTCAACACCGTCGATACGCACAAATGCTCCAAAATCAGTCAATGATGTAACAGTTCCGGTTACAACATCTCCCTCTCTGTGGTTTTTCACAAATTCGTCAAACGGCTTTGGAAGAAGTTTTTTCAAAGAAACGCGAAGCTTATGAGTCTTAGGATTGATCTCAATAACTTCAACATCTATCTCTTGCCCTAATGTTAGGTAGTCACCTGGGTTTTTAACGTTTTTGTCCCATGAGATTTCAGATATATGTAAGAAGCCCTCGATGTCATTTCCTAAGTCAACAAAAACACCGTATGCTTCAATATTTGAAACAGTTACAGTAATCGTATCGCCTTCATCTAGTTCGCTCTCTACCTCTTCCCATGGATCAGAATGCACAGCTTTGATTGATAGAGAAAGATGTCTTTTGTCTTTATCATAAGAGATTGCTTTAACCCCTACCGTATCACCCTCTTTATAGAGTTTAGATGGGTTGACAGGACCTTTGTAGCTGATTTCGTTGTAGTGAACAAGTCCATCTACACCGCCAACATCTACAAACATACCGTAGCTTGTTATCTTCTTGATAGTTCCCTCTACGATTGAATCGTCTTCCATCAACTTATCAATGATCTCTTTTTTCTTTTTGCGCTCATCGTTAAAAAGCTTGCGACGAGAGACAACTATAGAGTTTTGCTCTTCATCAATTTTGACAACCTGAGCTTTTATTTTACGACCTACAACCTCGTCTGTCTCTTTAAAAGCAGCCAATGAACGAGGCATAAAGAAAGAAACACCGTCAGCTTCTACTACATAGCCGCCGCGATTCTTCTTGGTGATAACACCTTCAATAACCAAATCTTCGAAGTTTTCTTTATGTTCATCAATAAAGTCTATTGTTTTTTGTTGCTCAAGTACCTTTTTGTAAGATATTTTAGGACGCTCGTTATAGTATCCCGTTACCATTACTTTAATCTTGTCTCCAACATTAAACTTAAGTTCACCATTTTCGCTGATTTCGTCTAAACTAAGGATACCCTCTAGTTTATCGCCAACACCTACTAATGCTCTATTTTCATCCGCTTGGATTTCAACAATCTCACCTTCTACAATGCGACTTGTCTCTTGCTGCTTCTCGCTAGCGGCAAACATCTCCGCAAAATTTTCTTCTTCTTCAAATGATTCGTTATCGAACGCCATTACCTATCCTCTGTTACATAAAAATTTCGCAATTATACCCAATTATTGATAACTTTAGCATTAATTGGATATAAATTAAGAAAATAAAAAGAAATTTTAACAGATGAAAATATGTAGAAATTAGGCGCTATCTTCTAGCTCT
>NZ_JAVVFL010000199.1:0-3961 GCF_032250635.1 Sulfurimonas sp. | reverse complement strand
CTATTTATCAGCACCTTGATAGGTCAAGTAAGAGCGCTTGATCAGTTTGGAACATGGACAAACAGAACTAACGAAGATGTTTTGAGTGAGAAATATGTCAAAACAAAAGATGATTTGAAAAACATTCCCGTAATTGCAGACATTGATGAGATGCAGATACAAGACATAAGACTTGTCTATCAGGCAATCGCACTCGCCTTTGAAAAAAAGACCGGAATCATGTGTTCGGTTGTTATGGAGATGAGTCACGAGGGCTTCGGAAGAGCGGTAGTTATAGCTGATAAGATAGTCATACTGAACAAATTTTTCAAAGATGCGCACAGATTCTCTTTTAGAACTTATGAAGATCTAATAAGCGAAGGTGAAAAGATGCTGGATAACGCTTTAAAAATTTATGACGAATATAAAAAATAGGAGGTAAATAATGTCTAAAATAGGAGTTTTTGTAGGAACTGCAGGCGGAACATCTATGAAGGTCGCAAAGGCCTTGGTAAAAGAGTTTGAGATAGATGAAGATGATGTTGTCAATATGGAAGATGATTTTGATGATGTTGAGCAGCTCCTTGATTATGATGTTCTGTTTTTAGGAAGTTCAACTTGGGGACAGGGCGATGTTCATTTTAGCTGGGTTGACCCGCTTTTAGAGATCGAGTCTGAGGGCATAGATTTTAGCGGTAAAACTGTTGCATTTTTTGGAGCGGGTGATTGTAAAAAACACGGTGAGCACTTTTGCAGCGCGCTTGGAAAGCTCTATAAGACTTTTACGAATGCAGGTGCAACGCCAATAGGTCTGATCCCAAAAGATGATTATGAGTATGAGCATTCACTTGCCGAGGTAGATGGCAAGTTTTGCGGGCTGGGAATTGATCAGCACAATGAAGCAGGCAAAACTAAAAAAAGAGTAGAAAACTGGGTAGAAGTACTCAGATCTGAATTAGGAGAATAACATGTATTTAGTAGCGGCAGTCATTAATCAACATGACTTAAAAAATGTATTGGAAGACCTTTTTGCTAATAATATCGAAGGTGTTACGGTTACGGATGTAATTGGAAAAGGCTCTTATGGACTCAAAGAAGCAGATAATTTTCCTACTGACCTAGTGGCAAAAGTAAAACTTGAAATCGTTGTCTCTGATGAGGAAAACAGACTCATAGCTATGGAGTGCATACGAACTAATGCTCACGATTTAGGTCGCGGGGCGGGAAAAATCTGGTGGCTTGACGTGCTTGGTGTAGAGAGAATCCGAACAGGAGAAAAAGACGTAGAGGCACTCACAACTCAGGTCAATAAAAAGATAAAAAACACAAACAGCATAGTAACAACCATAACTGATACTCCGTGTAGTTAAAGGAACAAAATATGAATACGCTAACAAAGTCATTAGACGAGTTTTATGAACTGACTGACGCTGAAGATTATTTTGAATTTTTTGGTCTTGAGTATGATGAGAAACTGGTTAATGTCAAACGATTTCACATGCTAAAAGAGTATGGCTCGCTGATAAAAACAGGAATGGATAATTTTCAGGGAGACGGTGAAAGACTGCTTGATTTTTTAAAGTTTTCGCTCATGAAAGTTTACGGTGATTACAAAAATGGACATGCTCCGAGTGCGGCTGATGTTTGGAGTATGTTCAAAGACGGAAAATTGAGCGGTTGCATGAGTTGTACGCCGACACCGGGGAATAGTTGTGGCTGCTAATCATGTATTTGACCCAAATGTCAAACTTTACGACACTGTTACAGCGAGTCGTTCAGGAAGAGATGAGGAAGAGCCGAAGTTTGCCATCGGAGAAAAGGTAAAACTCTTAGAAGATATTGTAAATGACGGGACATATCCGCATGCCAAGATAGGAACGCTTATTATGCCGCGTGGCAGCATAGGCTATATCAGGCATATGGGTGAGTTTTTACAGGTAATAAGAGTTTATGAAGTGCATTTCTTCGGTGCAGGCATGGAGTTGGAAATTATAGGTTGTAGAGAGCATGAGCTTGAGTCCATGGAAGATGAGTACCAAAGCGAAGAAGAGCTAAACCGTCAAGCTATGGAGGCTCATAGAGAAAAGATGAGCCAAAAAGCCAAGAAGCAATCTTAATACGAAAAGGAGAATGGAATTTCGATTAACTTCGAGTGTCAAACTCTCGTAAAAGGTGCGCAAGGCTCCATAAAAGAGCCAAATCGTTAATGTCAAAATAAATTAAACTTAACACAAGGAGACAATATGACAACAAGAGTTGAGATCGTAAATGATTTTTTAGCAATCAATGTAAAAGAGGGTAGTACTATCCAAGATATCGTAGAGGCGAGCGGAAGTGCGCTTCCATTTGGATGCCGTGACGGTGAGTGTGGTACATGTGTTGTTGAGGTTGAATCGGGCATGGAGTTTTTAACTCCTAAGACAGATAAAGAAGTAAAAGTTCTTAAAGAGATATGTTCAGGAACCTGTACTCCAAATTCAAGATTGTCATGCCAGATGAAAATCGCTAAACCAAGCGGTTTGGTAAGACTGAAATACTAAAAATCTGTATAAAAGTTATACAGTAAATTGTACTTAAACATTGATGTGTTTTTGTACAATTTAATATGGCAAATGCAATAAATCTATACACCTCCCAGAAGCAGAATTTACAACTTTCACTAAGGTTATGGCTACCCCTTTTACAAGCACCTATACAAGATTTGGAAACTATTTTCAAAGAGCATAGTTATGACAATCCGTTTTTGGAATACAGATCATCTTTTGAATCAAACTACTCAAGCAGCGGTTTTATTGAAAATATGAGCTCACAGCCTGAGTCGCTGCAAGAGAAGGTTTTAGACCAGATAGAAGCGCCTCTTTTTCCTACTCCAAATTCACAAAAAGTTGCCAAAGAGATATTGATGTACATTAATACCGACGGTTATTTTGAAGGCGATATTGAAGAGATCGCTATAAAGTGCAACACGACAAAAGAGTTCGTAGAGAGCATCAGGCAGCGTTTTGCATTTCTAGACCCGTGCGGAGTCGGAGCGCTGGACTTGATAGAGTCTTTTATGTTTCAGCTCTCGCAGATTCCCGTAGATGAAGAGCTTAACAGGTTTGTCCAAAAAATAATATGCAATCTGAAAAATATAGACAAGTATCATAAGCACCACCGCTTTGAAGAGGCGACCGAGATCATCAAAAAGTTCAAATCACCTCCTGCAATTGATTTTCAGGAAGATAACGAATACATCATTCCTGATTTTTTTGTAAAAGTGGATGATGACATCTCGGTGATAATGAATCACAGTTACTATCCTGACCTTATTATTACCGACCCGTTTAAGAGTAAAAATGACGAGCTCAGACATAAACTAAAAGAGGCGAGAGACTTGGTAAATCTGCTTGATTTGAGAAAATCGACACTCTACAAACTTGTACTTTTGATTGTTGAAAAACAGATGGGCTTTTTTATAGGAAGTGAGCTAAAGCCAATGACGATGGCACAAGTAGCAAGCGAGATAGGTTTTGAAGAGTCCACCATCAGCAGGGCTGTTTCAAACAAATACATAAAATGCGACAGAGGGATTTTTTCACTCAAATCATTTTTTACAAATGCGGTCTCAAGCAATCTCTCTTCTTCTGAGATAAAAAACTACATCCAAAATCTTATAGAAAATGAGAACCACGATGAGCCTCTCACCGATCAGGACTTAGTAGATCTGGTCATGAAAAGATACGATATGGAGATGGTAAGAAGAACGATCACAAAGTATAGAAAACTTCTACATGTACCTTCATCCAAAGAGAGAAAAAAGGTTTATAAAGTGAGGGACTAGAGTTAGTAGACTTCTTTTCTGTGTGCAATTCTAATTACAGAGATAACTAGAAGGTTGTTTTCTTTTAAATAGATAATGCGGTAATTACCTGCCCGTTTTCTAAACTGAGACCGTTCAAAATTCTGTGTCAATCTGGTAAAATAACAAATACCCAAGGAA
>NZ_JAVVFL010000009.1:0-23321 GCF_032250635.1 Sulfurimonas sp. | reverse complement strand
AAAACAAGGTGTTAACTGAATAAGTTTCTGTCTATATAAGTGGGGTCATTCCACTCTACACATTTCGAGATAGTAAATATTGGCTCGTTTAGAGTGTAAAATAGCTTTTAAATCTGTTAAATTTTCTAAATATATTCCTAAAAATAATTTAACAATATCTAATTTATATATTGTTAAAATTAATATTTAATATTGTAACTTATTTTATGTTACATCTTGCAATATTAAAAGTTAACGGAAGTGAATAGTAATGAAATAGAACTACCTTGTTTTCATATTTTTTATAAATCAATCTCGCATATCTAAGCTTAATTTTTCGGCAAAACGATTCATATCTTCATTAGGGGAAAATAATTTTTTTTATAAAAATAAGATATACTTATAGGCAGATAAGCAGAATTGAATTTTTCATTTTATCTATGAGATATTGTAAGATTTATAATATAACTACAGTTTAAAAAATTGGGAGTATGTATGTTTGTAAAAGATATGAAAATGCTGATTAAGTATGCAATAGAACTAGACATCTCGGGACTGGAGTGCAAAGTGGGCTATAAAGGTGATGCTATTTTACGACTTAGTTCTAGTGATCAGGATACCGTGCAAAAGATTAAATCATTTTGTTTAAAAGCTGATATAGAACAGAAAATTAGCTACAACGGGGCAAGAGCTACCACAGATGTTTTTTGCGTCTTTAATTCCGATACATACGATTTAAAATAAACAAAGAGCAGTAAACAGAAGCACTCTTAATGCTTCATAAGTTAAATTATTAGAAACGTTTTGCTCTTTGTGATATAATCCCCTCTATTAAAAAAAAGATAAAAGTGATTTATGTTTGCATCTGAAATAAACTCTATTTTAAACAACAAAGAGAAGCTTCTTACTCAAGTATATTTTGAGCTTCAGAGGCACTTTGAAGAGAAGTACGGGCGTGATACCGTCGTTTTTATGGAGATAGGAACCTTCTTTGAGGTTTATGAGATAAACAACGACGAAGAGCAGGTCGGAAAAGCAAAAGAGATTGCCGAACTTTTAAATATCCAGCTAACCAAAAAAAATAAAAATATTATAGAAAATAGCGACAAAAACCCTCTTTTGGCGGGAGTTCCTGCCGTCTCTTTCGAGAGGTATCTAAGCCGTCTTATTTCGGAGCAGAAATATACCGTAGTCGTTATAAAGCAGAAGGGTACTCCTCCCAAGATAAGCCGCTATGTCTCTCAGATTGTCTCTCCGGGAACAAATTTTGACTATATCATCGACAATGACGACAACTATATAGCGTCGATTTTAATTGACAAGCATAGAGGCGTATATACAGTAGGGTACAGCGCAATTGATGTAACAACCGGTAAAACATGGTTATATGAGAGTCATGGAACAAGCGAAGACCCAGCCTATGCGTTGGATGAGCTCTTCAACTTGCTAAATACCTACCGCACTTCTGAGGTTGTTATAACATTTTTAGATGGAGTGGATGACCAGCGGCATGTTATGCACTATCTTGAAATTCCCGAGCATTACAACTACAGCGTAAACAACAAAAGAGAAAAAATCGAGTTTCAAAACAAGCTTTTTCGAGAGGTGTATCAAATCCAATCGCTTCTCTCCCCTATAGAGCATCTGGATTTGGAGAGAAGTCCGATGATTACGGAGTCTCTTGCAATTCTTATTGATTTTATCATTGAACATGACATCCACATCATTCAGAAACTAGATTATCCAAAAATAATAGACAATCGCCGTTTTATGTACCTTGGAAACAGCGCATTAGAGCAGATGGGTGTTACCTCAAGGGACAAAAAAGAGTTCACACTTCTAAAGATGCTCGATAAGAGTGCGACAGCAATAGGGCGAAGACTTCTAAAAGAGAGACTCTTAAACCCTATTATGGAGAAAGAGGAGCTTGAGCGAAGATATGACCTCATAGAAAAGGTCTCATCACACACAAGATACCTTGATGAGATAATGCGCGGTATATATGACCTGGAGAGACTCTCACGCAGGCTTGATCTGGGCAGACTTCACCCTTTTGAGATGAATCACATCTACGACTCGATGCTGAGTGTAAAAGAGCTGATAAACTACGCCAAAAAACATAAGATTCAAAAGATACCCTTTCAGGAGAGCGAAGTTGATGAGTTTTTAAGAGATATAGCAAAGAGCATAGATTTGGATGTCTCCCGCCGTTTTACAAATGCAACGGTGGATGAGAATTTTTTGATGAGCGGTGTTGATGAGACTATTGACACTTTGGTAAAAGAGAACAGGACTTTTTTTAGGGGGTTGGAAGACATTGTGGTAAAAATCGAGCTTATGCTTGATAGTGCCAATGCACTAAGCAGCTCCAAACTGGTCACTTTAGGCTTTTTGGAAAAAGAGGGGTACTATATCTCTCTTAGCAAAAACAGGTTTTCGATGATAGAGTCTGAATTTAAAAAAGATGACAATTTTAAAGAGTTTGTGGTTAAAAAACTGACAAACAACGTAAAGATAACATCCAGCTTTACCGATGGCATCTCAGACACTATTATGAAAAACCGCCGTAAAATTATCTCGCTTGCAAAAGAGAGGTTTATCCAGCTCCAAAGCGTTTATGAGAGAAGATATTCGCTTCTGTTTGACCGCGTAATAAACTATGTTGCGGACTTGGATGTGGGTGTCAGCTCATCAAAAGCAGCAGAGATGTACAAGCACGCAAGACCTACTATAGTAGATGTAGAGGCGGATGAAAATTTTATGCAGATTATGCAGCTGCGCCATCCGCTTATAGAGACGCAGGAAAATAGCGGTATTTACGTTCCAAATGACATAGTTATGGGAGAGCGTTCATATATGGATTTGCCTCATCCGACGACCGTTATGTTAGATTCTGCCGTGCATGACGGACATCAGATTAGCGGAGTTTTGCTATATGGTATAAACTCAAGCGGAAAATCTTCGCTTATGAAAAGCATCGGACTTGCCACACTTATGGCGCAGGCCGGTTTTTTTGTGAGTGCTTCTGTGATGAAGTTCTCTCTTTTTGATTCGCTCTTTACGAGAATTGTCTCAAGAGACAATCTTGCAAAAGGACTCTCAACCTTTGCCGTTGAGATGCTTGAGCTCAAAAACATATTTAACCGCGCTACAGTGCGCTCGCTTATACTCGGAGATGAGATAAGCCATGGAACGGAGACGCTCTCAGGCGTTGCCATAGTCTCAAGCGCTATCATAAAACTCTCATCTCTGCGCTCTTTGTTTCTTTTTGCCACGCATCTTCACCAGCTCTCAACCATGCAAGAGATCAGGGTGCTAAAAAATGTTGTAGATTTGCATATAAGTGTTGAATACGATGAGAAGGCGGATAAGCTCATCTTTAACAGAGTTCTTCAGTCGGGAAGCGGAAGCAGTATCTATGGTTTGGAGTTTGCAAAGTCGCTTCACATGGATAACGAGTTTTTGGAGACGGCAAACAGAATCAGAAAAAGACTCGCAAAAGATTTTGACGAGCTGGAGCTTCTTGTAAAGAAAAAAACAAGCAAGTACAACAAAGAGCTATACATAACCAAGTGCATACTTTGTGGTTCAATGGCTGAAGATGTGCATCATATAAACCATAAATCATCTGCAGATGCCAAAGGTTTTATTGACCACTTCCATAAGGACTCAAAACACAACCTTATTCCACTCTGTAAAGAGCATCATAAAGCGATACATGAGGGTAAAATAAAAGTAGAGGGTTTTGTGATGACTTCTAATGGGTTGGAGTTAAAGTATGAAGAACAGTTGAGTCCAAAAAGTGAGAAAAAAGTTGTTGAGCCGGAGATAAATGAGAACACAAATCCAAAAGGATTTATGCTTGATGATTGGGAGTAGATTAGCCTATGGCAGCTAGCTTGTTCTCTACCCCAAGACTATAAAGAAACTTTTGTAGCATATCAAAAAGATGGTTCGTCATTTTTGAAGTGCTCTCACACTCCATAGAGGTAATGACCTCTATAAATAAATCTTTATTTAAACAACTTTGCTGGACCTGTTTTTGGAGATTTAAAGCAGCTTTTTGAGAAGATTCAGAGTCAATGCAGTCAAAAACAACACAACATAAATTTTTATCTAGAGAGATATATCTGTCGGTTCTTCTTTTCACATCTATAATTTCAGCAAGGTTTATATCTTTTTTGCAGTAGATGAGGACAAGTGCAAAATTGATTTGGTACCTTTTGCTTCTGTAAGAGTATTCATCCAATTTATTTATAATTTCTTGAGAATAGCTTGGACGACTATCTTTAATTATTTGTAGCATAATATATCCTCAAATTTTTTTGAATATTTTAGCATAAAGTTGCTCTAATGTGCCTCTGCTTGAAATATATAGTATAATTCACGATTAGTTAAAAAGATTAGGCAAGAGATGAAAATATTAGAGCTTTTTAAATTTATGATAGAGCAAAAGAGCGAGACGCCGGATGACGGTGGGCTTTTGGATTTTGTGGAGAGTTATTTGAGTGATTTCAAGGCAGTGCGTGTCGATGTAGAGGGCGTTAAAAACCTCTTTATCTATAAAAAATTCTCAGAAGGGGAACATCTCTGTTTTGCGGGGCATGTAGATGTCGTTCCTGCGGGGAGCGGTTGGAGTACAAACCCTTATGAAGCCGTTGAAAAGGACGGTTACATCTACGGTCGCGGCACTCAGGATATGAAAAGTGGTGTTGCTGCATTTGTTCAAGCCCTAAGGGAGACAAAAGATTTCAAAGGAACACTCTCTGCACTTTTAACCTCAGATGAAGAGGGCGAGGGAACTTACGGGACGATAGAGGTCTTAAAATATTTAAAAGAGAACTCTATGCTTCCAGATACCGCAGTCGTGGCAGAGCCTACATGCGAGAGAGAGTTCGGCGACGCTATTAAAGTGGGACGCAGAGGCTCGATCAACGGATATTTAACCATAAAAGGGAAGCAGGGGCATGCGGCGTACCCTGAAAAAGGTGTAAATCCGATAGATCTTATTGCTCCAAGACTCTCAAATATGGCGGGAGTGGATCTGGATAACGGAGATGAGTTCTTTGCTCCGAGCAAATTTGTCATCACAGACATACGTGCTGGTATGCAGGTTACAAACGTGACTCCAAATGATCTTAAGATGATGTTTAATGTAAGAAACACGACACTAACATCTCAAAAAGAGGTGAGAGAGTTTGTGGCTAAAAATCTTGAGGGGGTGGATTATGAGCTGAAACTCACTCAAGGCTCATACCCATTTAAAACAGATACAGATACAAAACTTGTTAGAAAGATAGATGGCGCAGTAGAAAAAGTAACGGGTATTAAACCCAAGCACTCCACAGCAGGCGGAACTTCAGATGCAAGGCACATGGCTCCGATGGGAATCAACGTTGTAGAGTTTGGTGTAATAAATGATACAATTCACGCTGTAAATGAGAGAACTACGGCAAAAGAGGTCGAGTCTCTTTATGAAGTCTTTAAAAATTTAATAGATACGTGGGAGTAAGAAAACATGAGATATTTACTTTTAGTGATGGCACTGCTTTTTAACCTTAACGCTTTTGATTGGCCGAGCGACTACGAGAATGCGCTTTTAGAGGCAAAAAAAGAGAAGAAAGATATCTATCTTTTTATAGGTTCAGAGTATTGCAGATATTGCGAAAAATTTGAAAAAGAGGTGCTCTCTCAAGATGAGGTTATAGAAAAACTCAAAAAGAGTTATGTGCTTATCTATCTCTCAAGAGACATAGATGACATTCCCTCCCATCTTGAGACAACACCTGTTCCAAGGCACTACTTTTTAACAAAAGAGGGCAAAGTCATCTACACCACAATCGGCGGCAGAAGCACAGAAGGTTTTTACGAGCTTTTGGATGAAGTAGAAGAGGCAAAAGAGCTTTGAAATAAGAGTACTCACTTTTAGACTGCCACGTCGCTATGCTCCTCACAGTGACTATTCTTCGTCATTGTGAGCGAAGCGTGGCAATCTAGGTTATGAAAGAGATCTATTAAATAAAATTAAGGAGATATATATGATTAAATTTGTACAAACAAACAAGGCGCCATCGGCAATAGGTTCATACTCTCAAGCGGTAGTAGCAAACGGTATGGTTTTTACATCGGGTCAAATTGCACTTACTCCTGAGGGCGTTATGCTTGAGAATGATGTAGTCGTTCAGACAAAACAGGTACTAAAAAATCTCCAAGCAGTTTTACAAGAGGCTGGAGCTTCAATGCAGAGTGTCATTAAAACGACTATATTTTTAGACTCTATGGATGACTTTGTTACGGTCAACGAGATATATGCGGAGGCTTTTGGTTCTCATAAACCTACCCGCTCAACTGTTGCAGTTAAGACGCTTCCAAAAAATGCACTTGTAGAGATCGATGCAGTAGCGCTGGTACAATGATAAAACTTCTCTTTTTGATGCTGCCCTTTCTTGCGGCGGCAGAGAGCTTACAGTCTATTTTAGAGTATGCTTATCAAAACAATAATAATATAAAATCTTCAAAATATATAAAAGAATCAAGGCTCCAAGAGGTCGAATCAAAAAAGAGCGGCTATCTTCCAGCTTTAGATATCGGTGCCTCCTACACAAACACAAGCGACAGAACAGTTTTTCAGATAAAAGATGTCTATGCAGCATACGCCAAAGCTGAGTTTGATATTTATGACGGCGGAGCAAGATCGGCGCTTGTGCAAAAAGCAAAAGATGAGTTCTCTTCAAGCTTGCATGATGAAGAGAGCCTCAAAAAAGAGCTCTCCTTGGAGATAGTCGGAGATTTTTACACCATCTTAACTTTACAAGCGAGCCTCAGAGCAAAAGAGGACGCTAAAAAATCTCTGCATGAACAGCTTGAGAGAGTAAAACAGTTTCGAGGCGCGGGACTGGCTACAGAGGATGATATAGAGAGACTTAGAGCATCTTATGAGAGAGCTCTTTATGAGATAGAGTCGCTCAGCTACGAGCTCCTTGAGCGTAAAAGCTCTCTGGAGCTAAAAGTCGGCAAAGAGATAGAGAGTTTTGATGATTCCCACTTTAAAGAGGCGGATATTAGCGACATTGAGACCAAAGATGCTATAAAGTCGCTTATCTATAAAGAGAGAGCTCTTAAAAATAGCGCAGATGCTATTGAGAGCATCTACTATCCAAACGTAAAAGCTGAAGATACCTATACGGTTTATGAGTATGGCGATATAGCCGAGGATCATTTTGCAAAGATTGATAGACAAAACGTCTTTATGCTTACTCTTAATATGAGGATCTTTGACTATGCATCTACTAAAGAGGCGAGAGAGTCTCTTTTGCTAAATGCGAAGGCTCTGAATGAGAAGATAAAATATATGTCAAAAGAGCAGAAGCTTCGTTATGAACTATCAATAAAGAGGATAAAGAGCGCAAAGGTTAAGATAAATAGCGCAAAAAGCTCCTTGGTCGCTGCCTCAAGCGCGTTTGAGACCATAAACGAGAAGTACAGTGCCGGCTTGGTAGATTACGTTATCTATCTGGACGCACTAAGTGCTAAAACAGATGCTACCTCTCTTTATGAGAGTTCATTGAACGATCTGCAGGTAGCATATGCCGCGTACTACTTCTACAGCGGCAGAAATTTAGAGGAGTTTATACAGTGATTAAGATATTATTTGGTGTGCTTTTTAGCCTCTTAAGCCTCAATGCACAGGATGTTTATGCAAACTTTTTCGTAGAGCCTCTTAAAGATGCGGCTTTGGCGTTTCATGCAGGTGGAATTGTAAAAGAGGTGCGTGTAGAGGTCTCTAGCAGCGTAAAAAAGGGAGACCTACTTGCGGTGCTTGCTAATGACGATATAAAAGCGCTCTTAGATGTGGCAAAAGCAGAGTTGGCAAATGCAGAGGTTGAGCATAAGTATGCCGTAAGAGATTATGAGAGACAACAAAAAGTCCGCCATCTGATAGATGAAGCAAGGTTTGATATCTATGCTCTTGCCTATGAGAAGTCAAAAACAGCGCTTGAACTTGCAAAAGCAAACCTCACATACAGAGAGGCACTCTATAAAAAGAGTATGCTTTACGCTCCCTTTGACGGAGTCGTATATGAAAAGAGCGTAGAGGTCGGGGATGTCGTAACCGAGATGTCGCCAAAGGTTGTTTTTAAACTGCAAAGCAGGGTGGAGAGAAAGCTTGTTTTGGAGTTTGACCAGAAGTATTGGCAGGATGTAAAAGAGGGACAGAGCTTTAGATACAAGGTTGACGGGGATGAGAAAGAGCATAGAGGCGTCATTACAAAACTCTACCCGCATGTAGACAAACAGAGCAGAAAACTGCGCGCTGAGGTTGAGGCAGAAGGCTTTACGGCAGGGCTCTTCGGTGATGGTCAAATTGAAACCAAAAAGTAGAGCAGATGTATAAACTAGCCATAAAAAGACCGATTGCGACTCTTATGTATGTTGTCACGTTGGCAATATTTGGCTTTATGAGTTACAAGTCTATGCCATCGGCTCTCTTTCCAAATGTAGATTTCCCAATAGTCACTATCCAGACAAACTATCCGGGTGCGGAAGCGGGCACGATCGAGTCGCAGGTCACTGATGAGATAGAGGATGCCATATCGAGGATCGGCGGAATCGACAGCATAATTTCAAGCAGCAGTGACGGCGTGAGCGTAGTCACGGTAAAGTTTTTTCTAGAGCGTGATATTGACGAAGCGACAAACGACGTAAGAGACAAGGTCTCTGCCGTAAAACTCCCAAATGATGCCCAGACTCCGCTTGTAAGCAAGCTTGATATAGGCTCAGCGCCCATTATCAACATCTTTTTAACCGCAAAGGGCGATACTCTTCAAAATCTTATGCTCTTTGCAGATGAGAAGGTAAAGCCATCTATTCAGAAGATAAACGGCGTGGGTGCAATAAATATTGTCGGATATAAAGATAGAGAGATAAAGATATTTCCAAATACAAATAAGTTGAACAAATACGCTATCACCATCTCAGAGCTAAACTCGGCAGTAGCCAGAGAGAACGTAAAGATAGGCGGCGCAAAGCTTATAACAAAAGAGCAAGAGCTCACACTTAAAACAAAAGCGGATGCGCTAAGCATTGAAGAGCTAAAGAACATAAAAATAAAAGATAATATAAGATTAAGAGATATCGCCGAGGTCAAAGACTCTCTAAGTGACGCCAAAAGTTACGCTTCATACAACGGTGTAGAGGGTGTAATGCTTGAGGTTCAAAAGATATCCGGCACAAATACTCTTGGCATTGTAGAGCGCGTAAAAAAGGTTGTTCCGCAGCTTGAAGCAATGGCGGCGCAGAGGTTTGAGGTAAAGGTTTTAAACGACACTTCGCCCTTTATCATTAACTCTTTAAAAGATGTCGAGTTTGACCTTATCTACGGTGCAATTTTAGCCGCGATCATCGTTTTTATCTTTTTAAGAAATTTTACCATTACCTTTGTCTCTGCTCTCTCCATACCCTCATCTATTTTAGGCACTTTTGCGCTTATGAACTTCATGGGATTTGATCTCAATAAAATGACTCTTATCGGGCTTACTCTTGCCATCGGTATTATCATAGATGATGCGATCGTGGTTATTGAGAACATCTATAAAAAGATGGAAGCGGGCATGAGCAAATTTGAGGCAGCTTATGAGGGTACAAAAGAGATGGCTTTTACCATTTTAGCTATCTCTGCGATGCTTTTGGCGGTTTTTATTCCTGTTTCGCTTATGAGCGGAATAGTGGGCAAGTTCTTTGAGAGCTTTGCCATGACCGTCGGGTTTGCCATCATCATCTCCTACACTATTGCTCTTAGTTTTATCCCGAGTTTGAGTGCTAGGGTTTTAAAGGGAGGTGAGAGCAGGTTCTATAACATTACGGAGCCTATTTTCAGATCTCTTGAACGCATCTATGAAGCGATGCTCAAAGTGGTTCTCAGGTTTAAAACTATTACTCTTATTTTTGTGTTTATACTCTTTTTCGGCTCGCTCTCGCTATTTCCAAAGATCGGTATGGATTTTATACCAAAAGAGGATAAGTCGGAGTTTGAGATAAAGATAAAAGCAGATGCAGGGATCTCGCTTGAAGAGATGGTGAAAAAGTCCAAAAAGGTGGAGGAGTTGGTGCGCGCCAATCCTCATGTGGAGTACACGACATTAAATGTAGGTTACAACACAAACAAGGAGAAGCATAAAGCGCTTATATATGTAAAGCTTACCCCAAAGGATAAACGAGAGCAAAGCCAAGAGGAGATCATTCAGGATTTTAGGCAGAAGCTTGAGGTCTTTAAAAAAGATATGTTTATAACCGCTTCGGCAATTCCCGACATAAAAGGTGCGGGCGTATCGGTTCCTTACCAGATAGTTTTGAAGTCTGACTCCTTTGAAGATCTGCAGAGGGCTAAGAAGAATTTGGTTGAGTATCTCTCAAAAAAAGAGGGGTTTGTTGATATTGACACGGATCTTGATAAGCCAAAACCACAAATTGATATAAATATTTTAAGAGAAAATGCATCTAGTTTGGGAGTTTCAGCATCGGATATAGCAGAGGCAATATCTATAGCATTCTCAAGCGATCTGGAAATATCCTATTTTGAAGAGGATGGTAAACAGTACAACATTACGTTGAGATTTGGCGATGAAGAGAGAGTCTCTTTGGCGGATGTTAAAAAACTTCAAGTCAGAACAAAAGAGGGGAGGCTCGTCTATCTTGACGGCTTGGTCACATTTACAAAGAGCCAAACGCTTGCTACGATAAACCACTTTGACAGAGAAAGAGAAGTGACAATTTTTGCAGACCTTTTCGGGCTTGATCTTGGAGGTGCGGTCTCCTACACCGAAGAGGAGATCGAAAATCTACTGCCAAAAGGCGTAACATACAGATTTACGGGATTTGCCGAAGAGATGGTAAAGACGGCGGATGCCTTTGCGGCAGCCATTGCTTTGAGTGTTATCTTGATGTTTATTATCTTGGCGATTTTGTATGAATCTCTTATTCAGCCCATTATAATAATGGTCGCGCTCCCTCTTAGCATCATCGGAGTCATGCTAGCACTCTACATCTCAGGGTTGCAGTTTAGTCTTTTTGTTATGATCGGGTTTATGCTTCTGATGGGAATGGTAGGCAAAAATGCCGTCTTGCTTGTAGATTTTGCAAACCACGCCATGCAAAACGGCAAAAATGCGGGTGAGGCACTTATAGAGGCGGGAGAGAAGAGACTCCGTCCGATACTCATGACTACTATTGCGATGGTGTTTGCCATGCTTCCGCTCGCAATTGGAGAGGGTCTTGGAAGTGAGACAAAAGCGCCGATGGCAATCTCCATAATCGGAGGGCTTTTAAGCTCAATGGTTCTTACTCTGCTCGTCGTACCGGTCATATACATGGTTATAGCTCCGCTGGATTTGTGGTTAAAGAAGTTTTATGAGAGAAGAATGGAACTTAAGTAGTAGATGGTGCAGTTGAATTAAGAAGGCTTTATAGTATAATTTTGTTACGCAAAGAGAAAGGGAGAGTGTTTTGTTAGATAAAAAGCAGTTAAAAAAAGAGCAGATCATACAAGCGGCTCTAGAACTATTTGCCTCAAAAGGGTTTTATAGCACTACCATCCCCGATATTGCACTTTCGCTAAAGATGAGTGTCGGGAACATGTATAACTACTTTAAATCTAAAGACACTCTAGCAATAGAAATCATAAAATATATCTCTGCATATTTAGGCGAAAAGTTAAAAGAGATAAACGAACAAGAGATATCCACTAAAGAAAAAACAAGAAAAATAGTAGAAATATATTTTAAGACAGCCTCTTTAAAACCTGAAATGATAGACTACTTTTTAAGAATATACCTCTCAAACCGCGAAGTTTTTAAAGAGAGCTGCGAGGGAATGCTCTGCGTAAATGAATTTGTAACGGAGATAATGATTTACTTTGAAGAGGGCGTTAAATGCGGAGATTTGAGAGAGCAGGATTTTTTCAGCGCATTTGGTCTTTTTATGGGATATTTAGGCGGTATGGTTTTTTTAAAAGGTGAAAATGTTTTGCCAAAAGATTTGAATGATTATGTAGATGATATTACCTTTAACATATATAAAGCACTGAGTGCAGATTAATTTATGAAAAAGAAAATGAGGGTTTTATGGCTTAGCGCAATCGCTTGCAACGGCAATACCCACTCATTCTTAAACTATCCGTACATGGAACAATTTTTAGATGATTTTGAGTTTATTTATCATCCCGTTATAGATTCTGAGTACTCGCTTGAAGATATCGTTTCAAAAGAGATTACATGTGATATTTTGCTTATCGAGGGTGCAATCTCAAAAGAGTTTAAAAGAGCCGATGTCTCCGTTGTCGATATAATCGAAAAATATTCCAAAATAGTCCAAAAAATAGTTACGGTCGGTACATGTGCAACTTTTGGCGGAATTTTTAGAGAGAGCGGTTATGAAGAGACTTCCGGAATGCATTTTGACCAAGACAAACCATCACAAAAATTTCAGGACTTGATTGATAAAACTATCTCGGTTTCAGGGTGTCCCGTTCATCCCGAAGTTTTGGTAAACACTCTTTATGCAATCAAAAAAAGTGTCGCGTTAAAACTGGATAATTTTCTTAGACCAAAAGAGTTTTATGCTTATACGGTTCATAACGGCTGCACGAGAAACGAATATTTTGAGTATAAAGTAGATAATCACCGTTTTGGAGAACTTGAGGGGTGTATGTTTTACGACCACGGCTGTCAAGCGCCTTTTACCCACGGAAGCTGTAACAAAATACTGTGGAATGAAGTAAACTCAAAAACCAGAGCAGGGCCATCGTGCATGGGTTGTACAGAACCTACCTTTCCAAAACAAAATCTCTTCAGTACGAAAAAAAATATGGCAATACCCGAAAATCTTCCTGTTGGTGTGGGTAAAAGAGTCTATCTTACTCTAGCAGGCATTACAAAAGCGTTTAAGATAGATAGATTAGAAAAGAAGCTGTTTGATGATTAAACTAATAGAGAAGATAGAGGGTGAGGCGAAACTCAACTTTAATTTTAAAGAGGGCAGGATTGATTTTGTTGACATAGAGTTTATGTCGACAAGAAATATCGAAAATATTTTAAAAGGCAAAAATGCTTTTGATGCGCTTGTCATAAATCCAAGAGTCTGCGGAATCTGCGGACATGCTCACTTAATAGCTACAGTTCAAGCACTAGAGAGTTGCTATGATAATTTGAAACTTTCAAACAAGGCGAAGATTATAAGAGAGTTAACGCTTAATTTCGAGCTTATCCAAAACCATTTTAAATGGTTTTATCTCACAATGCTGCCTCTTTTCGGACATAAGCAGCAGGTCTTAAAAGCTACATATCCATCGCAGCTTATGGGCAAAGCCATTGCACTCTTTGGCGGGCAGTATCCGCATACCTCTTATGCAATTGTAGGTGGAGTAGTTTGTGAAATAACGCAGATGGATATCATAAAACTGCAACACTATATAGCACAGACAGTGAAGTTTGTGGGAGATAATCTGGTAAAAACAGAGAGTGAAAATTTTTTAACATGTGAAGATGCAGACGCTCTTTTGGATTATGAGGGAGATTTGCCTGACATACTCAGACAGATAAAAAAAGAGGGGTTTTTAGAGTATGGAAAGAGTTATGACAGATTTATCTCTTTTGGACACAACAGCTACTTTAAAAAAGGCAAATCACTAAAAAGAAAAGTAACTCATAATATCTCGCTCGAACATGTAAAAGAGTCGGAGACACCTTCATCGTTTGCAAAAAATGTAAGTTTTAAAGGTAAATATTATGAGGTCGGTCCACTAGCTCGTGCCATGGTAAACAAAACTCCGCTTATAGCAGATGCCCATAAAAAATACGGCGACAGTATCTTTAGCAGAATACTGGCAAGGGTTTGTGAGATATCCCAACTTTTACAACACTCAAAAGAACTGATTAAAGATTTAGATTTGAGTGAAGAGTCATATATTGAACCCTCTGTAGATATATCAAAACTAAGTTCCAGCGGATATTCTGCCGTAGAAGCTGCACGCGGAACGCTTATCCATAAAGTTGAGATAGAAAACGGAATTATAAAAAATTATGAGATAATCACGCCTACACAGTGGAACTTAAGCGGCGGAACAAAAGATAAACAGGGAGTTTCGCAAAAAGCGATGATTGGTTTAAGCGATGTCAAAACTGCCGAACTTGTTTTTAAATCGTTTGATGTCTGCTCAGTTTGTACTACCCACTAAAAAAATATGTAATCTTTTTTTAAGCCAAGAAGAGTATATTTATATAGGCTATATTAATTTTAGTTTAAGTTTTTTTCATATATCATTACTGAATGAATGTTCATTTTGTATTGTAATTAAAAATTAAGGGAGTATATTATGAAGAATAATAGTTTGTTTAACAAATTATCTTCTAGGCTGGATGAGTTGTCAAATTTACCTAAACTTGATGATGAAGTATCAATCTCAAAGTTGATTGAAGAAAAAGGTTTTTCCAGAAGAGAGTTTATGGGTTGGGCCGGAGCAATGACATCTATGTTGATGCTGCCGGCAAGTTTTACCCCGTTGGTTGCCAAGGCAGCCGAAATGGCTGACAGACTTCCTTTGGTTTGGTTGCATATGGCTGAATGTACAGGGTGTAGTGAATCTTTACTAAGATCTTCAACTCCAAGTATTGACAGTCTGATATTTGACTATATTTCACTAGAGTATCATGAAACGATAATGGCGGCTGCCGGTTGGCAAGCTGAGCAAAATTTGGAACATGCCATGGAAAAATATAAGGGCAGATATATTTTGATGGTTGAAGGCGGTATCCCGCACGGAGAAAGTGATTACTTTTTAACAGTCGGCGCTCACGGTAAAACGGGAGAGCAAAGTGCGAGGGAAGCTTCTGAAAATGCTGCCGCAATTTTTGCTATCGGGACTTGTTCCTCTTTTGGAGGTGTTCAAGCAGCATATCCAAATCCTACAAATGCGACTGCACTCAGCAATGTAACAGACAGACCGGTTATAAATGTACCGGGATGTCCTCCTAGTGAGAGCAATATTGTCGGAACGCTGCTGCACTTTATTTTATACGGAACTCTTCCTGCCCTTGATGTCTACAATAGACCAAAATGGGCTTACGGACTCAGAATTCATGATGCATGTGAGAGAAGAGGCAGATTTGATGCCGGTGAATTTGTAGAGCAGTTCGGTGATGAAGGTGCTAAAGAGGGTTACTGTCTTTATAAAGTAGGCTGTAAAGGACCATATACGTTTAACAACTGCTCAAAACAGAAGTTCAATCAAGGCACGTCTTGGCCTGTTCAAGCAGGACATGGCTGTATGGGATGCAGTGAACCTGACTTCTGGGATAAAATGGGAATAGTTCATGAACCGCTTGGCGATAGACTTTATCATACGGTATTTGGAGGACTGGGTTCTGATGCAACAGCCGATAAAATCGGCGTGGGAATTCTAACTGTTACCGCAGTCGGTATAGCGGCACACGCGGCAATATCAATAGTTAAAAAACCAAAAGAATAAGGAGTTCAAAATGTCAAAAAGAGTAATAGTAGACCCAATAACAAGAATAGAAGGACATTTAAGAGCCGAAGTAATCGTTGGAGACGACGGAGTTGTTCAGGACGCTTTTGTCTCTTCAACTCTATGGAGAGGCTTAGAGGTAATTGCTAAAGGTCGTGATCCGAGAAATATACCGCTTATGATGCAGAGAATTTGCGGTGTTTGTACCTATTCACACTATTTAAAAAGCACAATGGCTGTAGAAGATGCACTTGGTATTAAAATTCCTTACAATGCAGAGCTGGTAAGAACACTGATGAACGCTGCACTGTTTTTACATGACCATGTTGTTCATTTTTATCATCTTCACGGTGTTGACTGGGTTGATATTGTTTCAGCACTCTCAGCCGATGAAGCAAAAGCAAGCAAGTTGGCATTTCAATATACGGACAACCCGATTGGAACCGGTGAAAATGAGCTGAAAAAAGTAAAAGAGAAAGTGGCAAAATTTGCTAAAAATCCTCAAGGACTTGGACCTTTTGCCAATGCATACTGGGGACATAAAACATATAGACTTACGCCTGAACAAAATCTTATCGCGCTTTCACACTACCTAAAGGCACTTGAAATTCAAAGAACGATAGCCCAGGTGATGGCGATTTTCGGCGGTAAAAATCCGCATCCTCAAAGTTTGGCAGTTGGCGGAGTTACATGTGTAATGGACCTTTTAAATCCGGCAAGAATGGGTGAATACCTAGTGAAATATCAAGAAGTAGCAGATTTTGTAAACAACGCTTACTATGCAGATATTGTAATGGCGGCAGAGATGTATAAAACTGAGCCTTCGGTTATGAAGCCTATGGGTGTTAAAAATTTTATGGCACATCAAGACATGATGGTCGGCAGAAATGATTATCTTTTTGAAAGCGGAATTATTATGAACGGAGACCTTAGTAAGGTTTTTGAGATTGACGAAGATATGATAACTGAAGAAGCAACTCACTCATGGTATAAAGATGATGCGCCGCAACATCCTTATGACGGCACAACAAATCCAAACTATACAGGTTTTGTTGATGGCGATACTGTAGGACCTGATGGCAAAATGGTTAATTCCAAAATGATAAACGAAAAAGAGAAGTACAGCTGGATTAAATCGCCAAGATACAAAGGCGAGCCTATGGAAGTCGGTCCTTTGGCATGTATGTTAGTCAGTTATGCAAAAGGAAACAAAAAAGCGGTAAAAGTAGTAAATGATTTTCTGGCTAAAACAGGTGTTCCTGCAGCAGCTCTTTTTTCAACTCTGGGAAGAACAGCCGGGCGAATGTTGCAGGCGAAACTTATTGCAGACAATGCACTTGTCGCTTTTAATAATCTGATTGAAAACCTAAAAGTAGATCAGGAAACTTGTGCAACGTACACTATAGATAAAGACAAAGAGTACAAAGGCAGAGGAATAGGCGATGTTCCAAGAGGAATGCTCAGCCACTGGATTAGAATTAAAAACGGTGTTGTTGAAAACTATCAAGCCGTAGTGCCCTCTACTTGGAATGCAGGACCTATGGACTCCAAAGGTGCAAAAGGACCTTACGAGGCTGATTTAATCGGTCTTAAAATACAAGACTTGACACAGCCGCTTGAGATAATCAGGATTATTCACTCTTATGATCCGTGTATAGCATGTGCAGTACATGTCATGGATACAAAGGGCAAAACACTAAGTGAATACAAAATAGATCCACTCTATGGCGGGTGCAGTATATAAGAAGGAGTTGTTATGAACACTACTGATAAATTAGAAGAGCACTCTTTGAAAAAGGAAGGGCAAGAGATAGAGATGGAGTTAGAGTTTACTTCGTTTTATAGATGGCACCACTGGATTAGGGTGCTTAGTATAATCATATTAATAGCAACCGGATTTTATATTTCTGTTCCTTTTATTATTCCGGCGGTCAGTGCCGAGCCGACAAACTTTTTAAATGCAGAGTTTAGAGGCTTGCATGAAATATTCGGATTTGTAATGATTTCTATGTTTATAGGAAAGACATACTATTTCTTTTTTGCCGTAAAAGACAGAATGGAAATAAAGTCTTTTAAAGATGTTGTAAGCCTGAAAAATTGGCTTAGTCAGGTAGGCTACTATCTGCTTTTAACAAAGCATCCAAAATTAAGCGGAGCATACAATGTTATACAGCTTTTAGCTTATTTGGTTTTTTATATTGCTATAAGCGGATTGATTATAACAGGACTTATCCTTTATGCTCACAGTTTTCACGATGGAATAGGCGGAGTGTTGTATGAGAGTATGAGATCACTAGAGGTTATGTTTGGCGGTTTGGCTGCCGTGCGTGAACTGCACCATCTGCTAATGTGGGGAGTTATCTTTTTTATAGTCGGACATGTCTACATGGTAGTCTTTAATGCCGTATATGGAAAAGAAGGAACTGTTGATTCAATATTTAGCGGATATAGATGGAAAAGAAAACATTAAGGGTTTATGTTGAAAATTTTAGTTCTTGGCATCGGTAATATTTTATTCGGCGATGAAGGCATCGGTGCGCATCTTGCAAATTTGATGGATGAAAAGTATGAATTTGTGTCAAATGAACATGTTGTAGATGTCCTTGACGGCGGAACATTGGCACAGAGACTGATACCTATTATTACAGAGTATGACAATGTTTTACTGATTGATTGTGTAAATGTGATAGATGGAAATATAGGTGATGTATACAGTTTTGATTTCAATGATGTTCCGGAGTGTATAACATGGAATGGCAGTGCCCATGAAGTTGAAATGCTGCAAACTCTTCAGATGATTGAGATGCTCGGTGATTTGCCTCCAACTAAAATAGTGGGTGTCATTCCTTATGTAATCGGAGAAAACAGCACCTTTTCTATGACTGAGGAAGTTTTAAAAGCGAGTCATACCATGGAGAGGGTCATTACAAAATATATAGAAGATTTTGGAGTTAAGGTTTTAATAAAGAAAAGTATAACCTTGGAAGAAGTCTCAAAATATACCTATTTAAAGGGCACTCTATGATTTTGGAATTTTTATTCAACTATTTGTCTTCATCTTTGGTTTATGAAAAAATAATCATAAGAACAGTGAAACAGTTTTCATTGAAATCAAAAATACTCAGAGACGGTGACGAACTATTTTTGTATGTTGAATCAGATGATAGCGATGAGTTGGAGCGTTTTGCAGATAAATTATCGCTAGAGCTGCCTCATTCGATTTTTTTACATGAAACAAATGTCAAAGTCGTAGATGAGATGCCCGAAGGCTCTTTTGTTTTAGCCCAAGAGTCAAAACCTGCTATGCCTTTTTGCCCTAAGTGCTTAGGCGAAGTTATGGATGAATCAAATGAGAATTATTACAATGTTTTTCATGAGTGCGAAGTCTGCGGATACGATGTGCATGGCGAAAAAAAAAGCTATAAAGATGATTTTGTAAATCTTGCAAAATCAATAAGCGATGGTTTGGTAGTTGAAGTAAACACGTTTTACGGAAAATATTTCGTTGGTATGTTAAGCGAAAAGTGTAAGGGTGTTGATTTTGATATTATCAGTTATGCTTTAGGGACGGTGGCACACTACACAAACGCCACAAACAGTGAAATTGCGGCAATGGGAGCTATTGAGAAACCTTTTGTAAAGTTAAAAACAAACATCAAATTTAAAATGGATTTTGAAGATATAACAAATGAGCTTATCCGTTTTAAACTCCCTGATGATTTAGTTTTGCATCTTTTACTCAGCGAGCTTAACAAACTCGGAATCAACTTGATTTTTATAACAAAAGAGAAACTTCCTTTTGATGTCAAGTTTGATTTGGTGGAGTATAAAAAAGAGTTAGAACCCATCGAGGTTGTAGTAGGTGACAATCACATCGCCATAGTAAAAGGCGAAAAAGGTCTGCCGTACAATAATCTTGAAAATAAAACTTTGATTCCACATATCGGAGCTTTCTTCTCGGTTATAAAAGAGCATTCTCTGCTTGAAAAAACCGTAGTAGGCGTAAATATCTCCAAAGAGTATCACAATGACATGTTAGTTTACTCTAAAAAATTCGGAACTATAGAGTACCTCTCATTTGCGTTTAACTTCAGCTCCATAAAAGATGTGCTTGATTCCATTATAAGCACAAATGAAACAGGAGAGAAGCTTGTAGAGAACTTTAAAAATAAATTTCCTGAGCATTTTGAAACAATATCTGCTATAGTATTTGATGAAAAAGAGTTTAATGTTTACAAACTCTGGGGTATAGTTTCTATAATTTTAGGTTACTTCAAAGAGAAAAACCTTGCCAAGTCCGCAAAAATTCTTGAGGAGAGTGCGAGTTCATTTTTGGGAACAAAAGGACCTCGTATAGACTATAAACTAAAAAGTATAGGGAACAAGGTTTATTTGGACCCATTGATGACAATCAGAACTGCGATGAGTTTTAAACTTGCCCAAGTTGATCAGCTTACGCTTAGTTACGGGGTTATTGAGAGTTTTGTCGAGTTTATTTCAACCCAATTGGATGAGATAAAAGAGGAGATGAAAAGCGACGCGGTTGTTGTAACGGGTTCACTTTTACAAAATAGACATCTTTTTAGTAAACTTAGCAAAGAAGTTTCGGTAAATCATAAGCTATACTTCAATAAAGAGTTGCCCGTAGATGGAAAAAATATTTTATATGGCGGAAATGAATTGTTTTGAAAAGATATAAATATCTTATAAAAGGACAGGTCCAAGGTGTCGGATTTCGTCCTTTTATATATAAGTCGGCACTCTATTTCAAACTCGCGGGTTTTGTCAAAAACGATATAAACGGAGTGGAACTGGAAATTCAAGGAGAGCAAAAAGATATAGATTTTTTTGAAGAGTCGCTCCGCTTAAAACTCCCGCCGCTTGCAAGAATAGACGAGATACAAAAAACAGAGATAGAACCGCTCAAAGAAAAAAGCTTTGCGATTATACAAAGCTCTGATGACTCAAAAACCTCATACAAATCTGCTCTTATTCCTCCCGATACCGCTACATGTCAAGAGTGTTTAGCAGACATAAAAAATGAGAAAAATAAAAAATATCATAACTATTTTGCCACAAACTGCACAAACTGCGGACCGAGATATAGCATCATAAAAACAGTTCCCTATGACAGAAAAAACACATCTATGCAAAAGTTTAAGATGTGCAGATCGTGCGAAGAAGAGTACAATAATCCGTTAAACAGAAGATACCATGCACAGCCGATTTCATGCAACAACTGCGGACCCTCTTTGTCTCTTTTTAGAGGCGATAAAAAAGTAGATATTGCTCAAAAAGAGATTATCCAAAAAGTTGCATCTCTCATAGAAGAGGGAAATATTTTAGCGCTAAAAGGCATAGGCGGATTTCATATAGTCTGCGATGCGACCAATGATGAGGCGGTAAAAAAGTTAAGAGAGTTTAAACACAGACCCACAAAACCTTTTGCCATCATGTGCAAAGATTTGGAGCAGATAAAGGCTTTGGCGTATGTAAACGAGAAAGAAGAACAGCTCTTAACATCAAAAGAAGCGCCCATCGTCATACTGAAAAAGCTTACATGTCAAAGCAATCTACATGTCAAAATTTCATCTCTTTTAGCTCCAAATATTGACAGAATCGGTTGTTTTTTGCCTTATACCGCTCTTCATCATCTTCTGTTTGTACATGTACAAAATCCCATAGTCGCAACAAGCGCAAATCTCGGCGATGAACCTATCATCATAAACGCGGAAGATATCTTTAAAAAACTTCCTTTTGTTGATTTTACTCTTGATTTTGACAGAGAGATAATTAACGGTGTTGACGACTCACTTGTTCAGACAATAGACGATAAAACAGAGATACTAAGACTCGCACGCGGATACGCTCCAAAGGTAATAAAACTCCCTCTAAAGAGCGCGAAAAAAATCTTGGCAGTCGGAGCAAATGCAAAAAATTCCATAGCTTTTGTGATGGACGATAATATTATACTCTCTCCGCATATCGGGGATTTGGACTCTATGGAAGCTTTTGGATTTTTTGAGAGAACCATCGAGACTTTTAAACGCTTTTACGATTTTGAACCCGATGTCATAGTGCATGACAGACATCCAAACTATGAAACGACTAAATGGGCGAAAAAACAGAACAAAGAGCTTGTAGAAGTACAGCACCATTTGGTACACATCTACGCCTGTAAAGCGGAGTTCGGACTTAGGGGTGAGTATCTGGGGTTTAGCTTTGACGGCACGGGCTACGGCAATGATGACACACTTTGGGGCGGAGAGATTTTTGTAGGAGACAAACGCAAATACAGTTTTAAAACAGTAAAACTTCTGGGCGGCGAAAAGGCCATAAAAGAGCCCAGACGCGTTGCTCTAAGTATGCTTTTTGACAAGCTCTCTTTAGAAGAGGTTTTAAAACTTGAACTAGACCTTGTAAAATTCTTTTCACCTGTAGAAATTAAAATGCTTCATCAAAGCTACATAAAAAATCTAAACGCGCCAAAAAGCAGCTCTGTAGGAAGACTCTTTGATGCCGTTGCTTCATTTTCAGGTATTGCCCAGAGTGTTAGTTACGAAGGTGAAAGCGGACTTTTGTGTGAGAGTTTTTATGACAAAAACATAGAAAAATATTTTGATTATGCAATAGAAGAGGGCGTAATTGAGATAAAAATAGTAGAGTACATGTTAAAAAACAAGCCGGATAAAAAAGAGCTAAACTCCATGTTCATAAACACGCTCGTAAAAATAATCGCAGATATCTCAAAAAGAGGAAAACTTGAAGTGATTCTAAGCGGCGGAGTTTTTCAAAACAAAACCCTGCTTGAGCTTGCATGTCAAAAACTTCAAGAGGAAAATATCACTTGCTACTTTCAACAAGAAACGGCTATAAACGACGGCGGAATCGCTTTGGGGCAGGCTTATTATGCTTTGCAATCTTTATGTTAACGTTTAAGCAGTTTTTGAAGAATATTCAATTATTAATTGAATAAATATCATTTAATAATTGAATAAGTGTGTAACCAATTTCTTCCGCCAAATTGACCGGAACTGCATTACCAATTTGCTTGTATTGTTGTGATGGTGAACCTTCGAATATCCAATTGTCAGGAAAAGTTTGAATTCTAGCATATTCCCTAATTTGAAAAGGTCTAGTTTCATCAGGATGACATCTTTCCGTTTGCTTTTGCGCCGGTGAGCAAGTTAATGTTAAACTAGGTTCATCCCAAGAAATTCTTCTTGCCATCCCAGTTTTACCTCCGCCAAGATAAAAGCTTTTTTGCATATACTCTTTTTGAATTTCAAGTGGCAAATTTCTCCAATATCCTCCAGGTGGTACTTTATCCAAAATTTCTTTTTTTCGTTTAGGATAGATTTGTCCGGGAGAAGAAAGGACATCAGTGTCATACAATGCACCTTTTTTTAAGGCATCTTTTAAGGTATATATCTTTTTATGAGGTTCAGGATAGTTATAAGTTACTTTATCTTTGTAATCATTTTTGACGCCAACTATGATTAATCTCTCTCGCTTTTGAGGGACTCTATAGTGAATTGCTTTTAAAACTTTTGGTTTAAAGATATGGTAATCCATATCTTTGGTAAGAACATCTATCATTGTCTGTAGAGTTTTACCATTATCATGACTTAATAAGCCTTTTACATTCTCTATTAAAAATACAGGTGCATTTGTTTCTTGCAGCGCTCTTACAAATTCAAAAAATAAAGTTCCTCTTGTATCTTCAAACCCCAATCGTTTTCCGGCATAGCTAAATGCTTGACATGGAAAGCCGCCCGTTAATAAGTCTATCTTATCTTTGTAAGGTTTAAAGTCAATTTTA
>NZ_JAVVFL010000198.1:0-4000 GCF_032250635.1 Sulfurimonas sp. | reverse complement strand
CCTGCCACCCCCTAAAGCTACGAAAAACTTTGTTTTTCGAGAATAATAAGTTTTTTACGCACTTTTTTATAAAAATGCGTAACACCAGTTAACATTCATATATGGAGAGCGCTTTGGTTTTTGGCAAAATAGAGTATTTAAATCTTTTACCTTTTCATGTCTTTATGAAGCGTTTTACAAAAAGTTCTCAGCAGAGCATGAGCATGCACTACTATAGAGGCGTTCCCGCAAAAACAAACCAAAAATTTATCTCAAGAAAGGTAGATGCAGCCTTTATCTCAAGCATCAGAGCAAAAGGGCAAAAACATGTAAATCTTGGTATTGTCGCGAGAAAAGAGGTGCTTAGCGTTTTAGTAGTCCCCCACGAGAAAGATGTAAGCGACACAGAGTCAGAAACATCAAACATGCTTGCAAAAATCTTAAAGATTCAAGGCGAAGTGCTTATAGGCGACAAGGCTCTGAGATACTATCTACAAAATAAACCGCATACAGATTTGGCAAAAACATGGAATAAAAAACAGAATCTCCCTTTTGTTTTCGCACTTTTATGCTACCACAAAGACAAGGCACTTTATAAAAAAATTGAAAAAAATTTCCTAAAAAGAAGAGTAAAAATCCCAAGGTATATCTTGGATGAAGCCTCTAAGAGAACAAAAGTATCCCATCATGATATTTTAAACTACCTAAAACATATATCGTACGATGTAGACAAAAAAGCAAAAAAAGGTCTTGATAAATTTTATAAAGAGGCAAAAAAAGTTAGTGTAAATTATAAAAGATAAGTTTTAGGTAAAAATTGCACTTGATATTAGAATTGGAGATAGTTTAACATTTTTGGAATAATAAGTTTGAGATTTTCTTTGAAGTGTCGTATTTTAAGGGTTTTAAAGTAGATGGTGCGGATGAGAGGACTTGAACCTCCACACCTTACGGCACCAGATCCTAAGTCTGGCGTGTATACCAATTTCACCACATCCGCATGTAGATAAGTGTTTTATGTCTCTTCAGACATTGATTGAAAAGTGGTGCGCCCTACACGATTCGAACGTGTGACCGATGCCTTAGAAGGGCATTGCTCTATCCAGCTGAGCTAAGAGCGCATTCATTATAAAAATGGTGCGCCCGATAGGATTCGAACCTATAACCGTCGGATCCGAAGTCCGAAACTCTATCCAGTTGAGCCACGAACGCCACAAAATTTATTATTATTAATTTTTTATATCTATTTATGGGGTGAGATACGGGGCTCGAACCCGCGACCCCCGGCACCACAAACCAGTGCTCTAACCAACTGAGCTAATCTCACCATGCTTTAATTTAAATATAAAAGTGGTCGGGGTGAAAGGACTCGAACCTTCGGCCCCTTGGTCCCAAACCAAGTACTCTAACCATACTGAGCTACACCCCGACTTACAACATTAAAACAACCCGGGAGCTGATTAATGAGGCGAAATTATAGTTAATAACGATTAAAATGTCAATAGTTTTTTCGCATATTTATAAACTTTGTGCAAAGTGGTACAAAAAGAGATTAAGATTAGTTTGTTACAATACAAAATTACGGTTTTAAAGGGTTAATTTTGGGTGAAGTATTTAGTAGTATCAACTCCTTTTTAGAAACGGTTCTCTTTTTTGATATTTTGTTTGGAACCGTAGATGGAGTTAATTTACCATTTTTAGTGATTTGGCTTATCTCTGGCGGCGTTTACCTTACTTTTTTAACAAGATTTATAAATTTGAGGATGCTTAAGCACTCCTTTGACATTATCAGGGGCAGATACAGGACTATTGATGATGTAGGGCAAATCTCATCTTTTGGAGCTCTTACCACAGCTCTGAGCGCAACCGTCGGACTTGGAAACATCGCAGGAGTTGCTCTTGCCATCGCAATCGGGGGTCCTGGGGCTACTTTTTGGATGATTGTTGCCGGTTTTTTGGGAATGAGTCTAAAATTCACTGAAGTTACTCTTTCGCTTCAATATAGAGAATTTTTAAAAGACGGCACAGTTATGGGAGGTGCTATGGAGTACCTCTCTAAGGGCTTGGCAAAAAAGGGTTATGCAAGATTTGGTAAAGTTTTGGCGGTGGTTTTTGCCGTATTTATGATTGGAGGAGCGATAGGCGGGGGGAATACTTTTCAGGTCTCACAAGCTCTTAGCGCCATCTCTCAAGAAGTACCGTTTTTTCAAGAGTTTCCTATAGTATTTGGAATTATTATCGCATCTTTGGTGGGCTTTGTCATCATCGGCGGTGTTACCAGAATCGCCAAAATTACCGAAACTCTCGTGCCTTTCATGGCTATTATATACATCTCGGCATCTCTATGGATTTTAGGAGTTCATTTTGAGAAGATAGACGATGCCCTTAGCATTATATTTACAGAAGCCTTTTCAACAAGTGCTATTTACGGCGGTGTTATCGGTTCACTTATACAGGGGTTTCAAAGAGCGGTTTTCTCAAGCGAAGCAGGGATCGGCTCCTCTCCTGTTGCTCATGCTCCCGTAAAGACAAAGTACCCGGTGAGACAGGGGCTTGTTGCTCTTTATGAGCCGTTTATAGATACAATAGTCATCTGCACCATGACTGCACTCGTGATAGTCATAACAGGTGTTTATGCGCATGATGGCGCTTATGTTGCCCTTATTGAAGCAAAGCAGGGTGCAGCTCTTACAAGTGCTGCTTATGGTACCGTTATTGATTGGTTCCCCGCAATTCTCTCTGTAAGCATCACTCTTTTTGCTTTTTCTACCATGATCTCTTGGTCATACTACGGTGAGAGAGCATGGGTCTATCTTTTTGGCTCAAAACTCTCCATCATTTATAAAATTATGTTTTTATCTTTAACTATCATTGGAACTGTTGTGAGCACTGGGTTGCTGGTAGATTTTAGTTTTATGCTTCTTCTTGCAATGGCGCTCCCAAATATCTTGGGACTTTTTATACTCGGCGGCGATGTCAAAAAGCAGCTTGATATTTACCTCGAAAAACTTAAAAGCGGTGAACTTGATGATGAGGCTATAAGATGAGTGAAATCAAACAGAAGTGCATAGAGTTTTTAGCACAGAACAGCATTAATCCTGACTCTGAGATTGACTTTGATGTAAACGGCGAGATTCATACGCTCTCATTTAGATATATAACGGACTCTTTTATGATGGCATCAGAGGAGTCGCAATTGGTTTTTCTAACTGCGCTGGAAAAATCTTTAGCTAGCAAAGAGATGGGAATAGAGAGATTTTTTGAAGGGATGGGGCAGCTTCTGCTACTTACCCATCTCTCAAAAAATATTGAGGCTTAGAACTGTATCAATCCATTGATAGGAGAAGATGCGGTAGCGTAAGGTTTTTTAGGAATTCTCCCAGATAAGTAGCTCATGCGCCCTGCAATTACAGCATGTTTCATCGCCTCTGCCATCATCATAGGGTTTTGTGCCTGTGCTATAGCGGTATTTGTTAAAACTCCATCTGCACCGAGTTCCATCGCATAGGCGGCATCACTCGCGCACCCTATTCCCGCATCTACGATTACAGGAACTCTTACGGCTTCACGGATAAAGACTATGTTGTATGGGTTTTGAATCCCCAATCCGCTCCCGATAGGCGCAGCAAGAGGCATGATAGCATGTGCGCCCGCATCCTCAAGACGTTTAGCCATAATGGGGTCATCCGAAGTGTACGCCATAATGCTAAAGCCCTCTTTTGAGAGTATTTCACACGCTTTGATGGTCTCTATCACATCAGGATAAAGAGTCTTTTGCGTATCGCCTATAACCTCCAGTTTTATAAGGTCAATCCCGGTTGCCTCGCGTGTCAGCCTAAAGGTGGTAATTGCCTCTTCCGCCGTTACGCATCCTGCAGAGTTTGGCAAAAACTTTACATTTGTCCCCGCAAAGGTGTCGCGAAGATTCTCTTGATCTGGGTTTGTAATGTTGAGACGGCGAACCGCAACGGTAATGAGTTCGCTTCCGCTAACCAAAGTCGCCTCTTTTGTTGTTTGAAAA
>NZ_JAVVFL010000197.1:0-4010 GCF_032250635.1 Sulfurimonas sp. | reverse complement strand
AAATTGAATTCTTGCAGTTTATCCATTACATCTATATGCTTTTTAGCAAAAAATTCTAAATTTTTTTCATATGTTTGGATTGCTTTTGTCTCTATTGTTTCCATTATAACCTCTTTCATTTATATACTGATTTTAGCATTTGTTTTTTATTCTAATCTTGAGTCCAAGGCATTTTTGTAAAAATCTATAATTTTAAGCATATGCGAGACAAGCATATTATCAATGTTTTCTATATGCTCTTTTTCATTTTCCAACCCCACCGTGTTAAAAAAATCAAAGATATAAGTCAGAATGTATTGGCTGCATGTGTCTAAAACTCGAGCGAGCTCATAATTGTTTATATTTTCGCTGCTACTTATTGTAAGACAAAGCTCTTCAAGCTCCCTTAGGTACCTTTTCGCATCCGGTTTCTCTTTTTGGTTATGGCTTGTTATAATATTTTGCATTTGTTTTGCGTGGGAGAGTTTTTTGTACAAATTTTTAATCTCATTTTCATCGAGCCGTGAAGAGGAATTTTCAAGACATAAGTCGTATATATGGGCTCTTATATCTTGAGTTGATTTAAGTGTCATATCGCTTGGTTTTTTGCTTATCGTACCTAGAAACTTTGCTCCATCGTTTAAGTTAAAGACGGATTGAGTCTCTTTTTTTAAAATATTTGTCGCTTGGTTTATGGCATCGATAGAGATTTTAAAGTTTGGTGTTGTCGCCACTTTATCGGTTAAATTGCCAGCTACATAAAAAAGACTATCTTTGAACGACATCGTCTGTTTTTGAGCCGAACTCTCAGGCATTGTTAAAGTTTGCACATACTCATGTGTGTCAGAGTGTGTTTTTCCGGTTTTGCTGTCAATTGCCAAATCCAACCCAAGAAGATAGAGATTTTTGACATTGAGTCTTAGCAGTAGTTGATACGTTAGTGAACCTACGCAAGGCGCTGAGGGCTTTAAAGATAATTTTTTGTACTGCGTGCCTGTTTCAAAAAAGAAAAGCCTTTTTTTGTCAAACATAGAAACGACTTCTTTTGGCGTTCTTGCGGTGAACATATATATGGAATCTTTTATAAACTCCAGAGAATTCAACTTCTCGAAATGCGCTTTTGCCGCGTCAAAGGCATCCAGATGCGTGATGATGTCCGGTACAATCTTCTCTTTTTCCAAAATAGAGAGGGTCGCAGAGAGAGCTACTATGACAAAGTGATTGCGGTTTTTTTTAAGCCACTCCATGTTTTTTTGCAGCGAAGGGCCGGCGGCTATAAGCAAAAACGGTTTTTCATCAGTTAGTTTATCCGATAGACTCAGCGAGCTGTTTAAAAAGCGATAATCATAGAAAATATACTCAAGCGGAGTGAGATATTGCGTTAAAAGATGGTTGTAGAAAAAGAGCAGATGAGACTGGGATGTTACTGCTACGTGAAACTGCTCTATCTTCTCTTCGCTATGGCTTAATATATGAAAATATTTTATGTAGTGATTGTAGTAATGTTTTGTCTTTAAGAAATTTGTAGCAGTTGTAAAAAACTGGTTATCATCTTCAAATACGCAAAAGAAGAGTGTCGCGTCTAACGATATCTCTTTATAGTTTGTAACAAAAAGAGAGAGTCTAAAGAGCTCCAAATCATCCTCTACTATAAGATATACGCTGGATTTTATCTTTTTATGGATGGAAGTTACATGCAAGCCTAGACCGACTCCGAAAAATATGAATTTATTTATGCTTTTTAGCTCTTTTTGTTTTGGTGATTTACTGTTTGTGTAGTGGATAGTAGGGGCATAACCGCTCATGTGATGGACAAAAGGTTTCTCATCTTCATATCGCTTTAAATCATCCAGTGAAATATTGTGCTTATGAAATCCCTCAAAGAGATTCTCATCTAGAGTATAATCTATACTCTCTTGGGCAAGTGATGCGTGAATCCTGCTGTCTTTGGAGTAGAGATAGCTGTTTGTCTTTTTTTCCAGAACATCAAAGTATCCATTCTCATATACAAGTTCATATTTTTCTTGATAATTGGAGTGTTGTACTGCATTGTCAAGAGCAACCAGTTTTGAAAAAAGTTGCGGATGATTCTGCTCTATATATGAGATGTTTTCATTAAAGTTTTTTGTTATTATGGTGTTTATATCTTCCAATTAAAACCTTATTGTATATATTTTCATTTCAGAGCCTCTCCAAACTCATAATCTCTCTCTGCTTTTTTACCTAAAACATCTTTCAAATATTTCGGGTGCATTCCATAACCAGGTCTTACACTTCGTATGTTTTCTTCGCTAAAGAGTTCACCTTTTTTGATATCTTTAGCTACATAAAGGCTTCTTGAAAATCGTCGTGATTTTTTCTTCTTTTCATCCATACTGTAATCAACTTTGCCAAGAAGTTTTTGGGCGTCTCTTATTGCTTGAACCATATCTGAAAACTCTTGCTTGTCCATTGAAAAATCAGCATCAGCGCCGCCGATAGATTTATCTAGGATAAAATGTTTTTCTATTATTTTAGCTCCAAGCGTAACTGCGACTATGGGGGCTGTGCTTCCCATAGTATGGTCTGAAAAACCGGAAATAACTCCAAAAGTCTCTGCTAAATTTGGAATAGTCAAAAGATTTGCTTCTTCTAGCGGTGCTGGATATGAACTGGTACACTTCAAAAGCACAATGTCACTGTTTCCGACACTTCTGCATATATCCACGGCATCTTGTATCTCATCTATCGTAGCAATACCTGTTGATATAATCATCGGTTTCATCTTTGAAGCCGTATATCTTATAAGTTCATAGTCTGTAATCTCAAATGATGCTATTTTATAAGCGGATGGATTTAATGTTTCTAAAAAATCCACTGCAGTTTTATCAAACGGAGAAGAGAAAATATCTATACCTATCTCTCTTGCATAAAGAAACAACTCTTTATGCCACTCCCACGGCAGATAAGCCTCTGTATATAAATCATATAGTTTTTTATCATCCCAAAGAGTTCCGCCTTTGATGATAAAATCATCTTTATCACAATTTAAAGTGATTGTGTCAGCAGTGTATGTTTGAAGTTTAATTGCGTTAGCACCTATCTCTTTGGCTGCCTTAATGGTATCTTTTGCAATAGATATTTTACCGCCATGATTTGCACTAAGCTCGGCAATAATGTATATGCCATCTTTTTCTAAGTCAAAATTACCTATTTTCATATTTATACTTCCTTGAGCTTTGCATAAATCACAACTTGTCTGCTAAGACCTATATCAGCACACGCCTTATAAAAATTGATATATTTTTCTATTCCTTGTTCAAATAGAAAATTGTCGACCTCTATTCTTGATTTATGTGCAAACTTCCCAAGTTCTTTGTTTTTTACATAATTTGAAGCTTCATTAGAAAGGTATAATTCAATAGGAAACTCGCCCATGCAAACTGCTATTTCATACCCCAATGATAAAAGAAGACTCGATAAAGATTCGAAAGTGAAATAGTGTAAATGATCCGGCGGACACAACCATGTATTATTTGTATAGTTTTTTTCTTGTAAAAACTGCTGAAAATTAGAGTAGTCATTTGGCACTGAAATTCGCAATAGCGACTCTTTTGATAGCAATAATTTTAATGTTTTTAGTAACTCGATAGGATCAATCACATGTTCTAATACATTAGATAAATTTATAAAATTGAATTTTTTCTCATAAGCACATAAATCTTCAAGTGATTGAAATATATCTCCTTGAATTAGCGTATCCAGTAAATGAATATTATGATTGCTCATTCCACTACTTGAATAATCCATAGTAGTTACACTCCATTTAGCATGAAAAAAGCTGCTGGCAAAAAACCCCTCACCAGTTCCTACATCAAGTAAAGACCTATCTGTACTATTATAATGATTTTGAAATATAAATTGTCCAACCTTTGCTATGTATTCAAAATGCTTTAATTCATCATCTGAATATTTATGGGAATATTGAATACTGCTTTCTTGATAATATTTTTCTGAATAATATTTTTGTAACTCTTTTTGAGTAGGTAAAT
>NZ_JAVVFL010000196.1:0-4010 GCF_032250635.1 Sulfurimonas sp. | reverse complement strand
CTCCAACTCTAAAGGTCGGTGATTTAATCGTTGCAACAAAACTCTCCCAGCATGATTTGGATATTACTGCATTTGGTCATCCTTTTGGCTATGTACCAGAAGGGTCGGTCTTTGTAGAGGCTGATAAAGTTATGATAGAGATGAGCAAAGAGGTCGCTGCAAGCATGGGTAAAAGCGTGCAGGAAGGAATCATCGCAACGGGTGATCAGTTTGTGGCAAATGAAGAGAGAAAGAACTGGATAGGAGCTACATTTGGTGCAGATGCGCTGGAGATGGAAGGCGGGAGTGTTGCTGTCGTCTGTAATGCGCTTGGGGTGCCTTTTTTTATTCTTCGTGCTATTAGCGATGCGGCAGACATGGATGCAAGTTTTAGTTTTGATGAGTTTTTACAGACAAGTGCTAAAGAGAGTGCCGAGTTTGTTATGAAAATGGTGGACAAAATTGCCGGTTAAAATTTCTAAAAAAATTATGTCTAAACTCGGAAAAACAAATGCCGAGTTTGAACTTATAGAAGAGGGCGATAAGATATTGGTAGGTCTTAGCGGCGGAAAAGATTCTCTTACTTTAGTCCATGCGCTCAAAGAGCAACAGCGCCGCGCACCATTTAAATTTGATTTTATTGCAGTAACCGTTTCATACGGGATGGGTGAAAACTTCGATAATTTGATTGAACATTGCAGGGAACATGAGATTGAACATGCTATCCATGATACAAAAATATATGATTTAGCAGGTGAGAAAATTAGAAAAAATTCCTCATTTTGCAGTTTTTTTTCACGCATGAGAAGAGGTTCGCTCTACAGTGCGGCAGAAAAGCATGGCTGCAATAAAGTGGCTCTTGGACATCACATGGATGATGCTGCAGAGAGTTTTTTTATGAATTTTATCTATAACGGACAGATGCGTTCGCTTGCACCAAAATATAGAGCCGATAATGGTTTGATTGTAATACGTCCTCTTATTCAGATGAGAGAGCGCCAGCTTGCTGCATTTGCGCTTGATAACGATATTGTGACTATTGGGGATGAAGCATGTCCATCTATGAGATTTGACGTTAAAATGCCCCATGCAAGAGCAAATACAAAAGAGATGTTAGCAAAGATGGAAAAAGAGTTTCCTTCACTTTTTACAAGTTTAAATGCAGCATTTAAAAATATCTCCGTAGAGACTTTTTTTGATAAAGAGAAGTTTAAGGGCACCTCTAAAAAACTCTAGCCACCTTCAGCGATAGAGAGAAGTTCACAATCAAGGCGACTCTTTGCAGCCCTAGCCGTAGCTAAGGCAAAAAGAGTCAACGCAGAGTGTGGGCTTCTCTCTATCGCCCTACGGGAGGGTTCAAAAAAGCGATATGGCATAAAACTTTTTATCACCGTAGCTACGGCTACGCTTCAAAAAAGGTTTTACACCATCTCATCTTTTTTGATTCCCTCTGAAGGTAACTAGAGTTTTAGAGGTGCCCTTAATATTTAGATTCTATATTCTCTTCATCTTTTGCAATTTGTGATCTTCTCTCATGCAGAGTTTCATCTTTTATATTTTGTAAAAATTCTATCATATTCTCTTGGTAGGAGATGATATCCCTGTCATGCGAGAGCGAAAGAAGCTCTCTAAGCGAATCAATGTCTATTTTTTTGGCATATCTTGGCATAAGCTTTAGTTCTTTTTGAATATTTAAGACAAGCGTATCAATATCCAGTCCATTGTTCTCTCTTACTTTCTTAACAAGTTCTTTAGTGTTTAGGAGGAGAAGGTTTGCTCTTTCATCGTCATTATATATATTCATACCAATCTTTTTTATAATGGAGAAATCATCCGCTTTTATATTTTCATTTGCGCTAAGGATAAGAGCAAAAAGTTTGGCACGAAACGCTAATGAACTGTGATTGTATACGAATAGTTCACGAAATGCATTAAATAAGTAATGTTTGATTTTAGAGAGAAACTGCATTGAAACACCTTGTAGAGTCTAATGCGTAATTATACCAAATCCGCTCATGAATACCTACTTTAAACTTCATTTGGGAAAGCAGATTTGGTTATAATACATTTCTAATAATAAAACAGATAACACTAGATGAGGATATATGCATGGGAAGAGCCTTTGAGTACAGAAAAGCATCAAAGCTAAAAAGATGGGGAGCAATGTCAAAACTGTTTCCTAAACTTGGAAAAATAATTACAATGGCGGCAAAAGAGGGTGGAACTGACCCCGATATGAATGCGAGATTGCGTACAGCGATTATAAATGCAAAAGCCGAAAATATGCCAAAAGACAACATAGAAGCAGCTATAAAAAGAGCAACTGCAAAAGATACGGCAAGTATGCTTGAGGTAAGTTTTGAGGGGAAAGTTCCACATGGTGTGCAGCTCTTTATAGAGTGCATGACGGATAACAATACGAGAACCGTGGCAAATGTGAAAAATATACTTACAAAACATGGCGGTGAGATGCTTACAAAGGGCTCTTTAGAGTTTATGTTTGACAGAAAAGCGCTGTTTGAATTTCCTCTAAAAGATGGCATGGATTTAGAAGAGCTTGAACTGGAGCTGATTGATGCAGGCTTAGAAGAGATAGAGGAAGAGGATGGAGTTGTTTTAGTAACTGGAGACTATACAAGTTTTGGCGCATTAAATAGTGCCCTAGAAGATATGGGCATCGAGATTACTAAGGCAAACTTAGAGAGAATTGCAAATTCGCCGATAACAATAACGGAGGAGCAACAAGAAGATATAGATAAAATTTTAGACAAACTCGAAGATGATGAGGATGTTCAAAAAGTATTTACAAATCTAGCATAATAATGTTTTAGAAAGGATATAGGAGAGACTCCTATATCTTTTATCCTCTTCCCTGTACAGCATTACCCATATCCCACATCGGCAAGAATATACCAAGAGCAAGAAGAAGAACCATTGCAGCAATAATAAAGAGCATAATAGGTTCGATAGCTTCGTTTAACCCATCAATTATTGCATCAAATCTCATTTTATAGTATTCAGCAACCTTTTTTATCATGCTATCAAGGGTACCACTATCTTCACCGGCACTAATCATCTGAATAATCATATTTTCAAAAAGTTTTGTATCCGCCAAGCCTTCATTTAAAGCCGCACCTTTTTCAACAGAAGTCCTAACGGAGGAGAGTTTTGCTTTTAGTGGCAGATTGTCAATCATGGATATTGTAGTATCAAGAGCTTCCGCAATAGGAATACCGGCACGAATTAGTTCTGAGAAAACAAGTGTAAAACGGCTGAGTGTTGCATACATTACAATATTTTTAATAAGGTATGTTTTTAACAGAACTTGGTGCCAACGAAACCTGATATCTTTATAGTTATTGATGAGATATTTAAATATTGCAAAAGCTATAATCAAAGAAGCTAATAGATATAGACCGTAATTATTAAAAAGATACTCTAGTTTTAGCAATATCAGTGTAGGAAGTGGCAACTCAGCATTTAATTTTTCAAACATAACTTTAAAATTAGGAACAACATACGATATTAGAATTGTAAAAGCTATTGCCATCGCAATCATGACGTTTCTTGGGTATGCCATCGCTTTTTTAAATTTAGTAACGTTCGCTCGTATTTCTTCTAGCATATCGGCTAGAGAGTATAATGCATCATCTAGATTACCTGTTTTCTCACCAAGTTGAACCATGGCAATTGCGAGATTTCCAAGTTCAAAACGGAAATTTTCCATAGATTTTGATAGAGAATGACCGGAATTTATATCTTCTGCCAGCTTACCAAAAACCAGTTTTAAACTCTCCTCTTGTGTAGATCTTGCGATTTCACTCAGTGAATCGTAAATTGATATCCCGGCATTTGTCATAACTGCCAATTGTCTAATAGCCGCAATTAAAGAGTCAGGTTTTATTTTTCTTTTTTTAACACCACTAAGAAGTGTTGTTTTAAATCTCTTAAATTGAGCTTCAAGCGGTTCTGTCTCTTCCGTGATTTTAATTATAATTCCAGCGTGCTTGAGTTTTGTAAGCTCATTAGCA
>NZ_JAVVFL010000195.1:0-4016 GCF_032250635.1 Sulfurimonas sp. | reverse complement strand
GCATCCCCTCAAAATTTGCAACCTCGCCTATAAGCTCATTGTCGTGAAAGTATTTAAGCACTACCTCTTTATGGTTTGATGATGTTTTATAGAGCTTAATCACACCCTTGGCCAAAAGATATAGGTATTTAGGCTCATCGCCCTCATAAAATACAATATTATCTTTGGCAACTCTGTGTTCCGTAGTAAAATTTTCTATCTTGTTAATTGTCTCTTCATCTATATTTTGAAAAAGAACTATATTTTCTAAATGTACTCTCATTTTATTCTTTTTAATACCTCATTGTAGGCGATGACTTCTTCGCCCTCTTTTATAAACTCTTTTGATTTATAAGCACTAAATCCAAATGCCATAGGAGTTATATTGTTAGTTGTGTAAAATGCTTTTCTAGCGTTTATCCACTCTCCCGTGTGAGCATCTGTAATCCAAATAGCAACACTATCTTTGTAGGCGATATCTTCCTCATTGAACCATAAAGCCATACATCCAATATCATCAAATTTGTATACTCTTTTCGCAATGGGGTCCATAAGCTGCAATGTATTTTTTCTGTCACTTAAAACCATTACGCATCTATCGCACATATCTCTGTCCCAATGTATTGTTGCGAGACCACGACTGTCCTCTTTTTCACAACCTAAAAACATAAACACTAGCAACGAAAATAGAATAATCTTGAACTTTACCATATACATCCCTATAGAAAAACACCATTTTTCATGTAGTACACAACTACATACACAGACAATAATATAACATAAAGAGAATTAAATAAAAGTGAGGTTTTGTAGCTTCTCTCCCCCTCTTTTGCAAAACTAACAGATATTCCATGAAATGTCCCCAAAAAAAGAAGAGTATATACTAGATACCCCACATAATAGTAGTCACTCTGCAAAAAGCAGAACGGGCAGTGGTGTGATGGAAGCTCGTAGATATATGTGCCGAAAAAAAGTATCAGAGAAATAAGCGAGATAGGTATAAAAAGAAAATTTAAAAATGAGAAAATATATCTGTTTTTTACAAAATAAAATAGAACAATCAAGAGGTAACTACCATAAAACAGAGCAACCAAAACAGAGGTATCCAGTAAAAAAAGCGAAGATATCGCGGAGGTAGAAGTGCTTGAGTAAATAGTTCCACAGCAGCTTACCATCTTGTCAATCTCAATGGAGCTAAACATAACTGTCTCTAAAATAACCTCTGCCACAAAGAGAAAAAACAGAGGTATAAAAAATCCAAATTTCATCCTTGTATAGGGCTGCTGCTTATCGCTCAAGTCTTGTGAATGAAGTTTTAGCCACAGAGCAAAAAGATAGATATTTAAGATTTTTAAAACAATCAGAGAAGCTCCTGTCTGCGTCGCATCGACCACGCCTGCCGCGCACATGGCTCCGGTTATAACATTGGAAATCTTATCAAGCGTAAATATAAAAAAGAGAAAAAGAGCTGTTTTGGTTATTAAAATATACTTTATAATCGTAGCACCCAAAAAACTCTGCTTCTCAAGCTCATACTGAGAGGCGGAGGATGAGTTCATGTTCCACTTTAGGTAGATTCTAACACTAAGAAAAAATGCAACGGAGGCGAAGATTGCAAATATTGCATTTAAGATAAATATTGCAAGAACTTCGGGAGTTAAAAACATCTAAAGCATACTTCCATGGTGCAGCTCTATCTCTTTGTCTGCAAAAGAGAGCCCGAAAAAGAGAGGGTCATGCGTTGCTACCACTACTGTTTTTCCCTCGGCTTTTAACTCTTTTAACATCTCTATAAGATGCAGCGACAACTTTTCATCCAGATTTGCCGTAGGCTCGTCCGCTAAAATAATCTTGGGATTGTTAATATTTGCTCTGGCAATTGCCACCCTTTGCTGCTCTCCGCCTGAGAGATTTTTGACAATTTGAGCGGCTTTATGCTCAATATGAAACATTTTTAAGACTCTCAAGAGTCTCTCCTCTATCTCTTTTTTGCTGAGATTCATGGGAACAAGCGGCAAAATAATATTCTCTTTGACGCTAAGAGTAGAAATAAGGTTGTATTTTTGAAAAACAAACCCTATGTTGTGGCGTCTATACTCGGATGCGAAGTTGTCAGCAAGCTTGGAAATTTTATCTCCATCTACCTCTACCTCTCCGCTTGTCGGCTTGCTAAGTGCGGCGATAAGCGATAGAACGGTGCTCTTTCCGCTTCCGCTGGCACCTCTAAGCACTACAAACTCCCCCTCTTTAATCTCTAGACTTATCTTTTTTAAAGCAGTTACAGTATCTGCATTGTTTGCCATATACTCTTTGACTACATCTTTTAGTTTTATCACTATCTTATAACCTCATCAGCTTCGAGTGTAGCGCTTCTCCATGCGGGGATAATCGTAGCCGCTATATAGATTGGTACGCTTAGAAAAAATATGAGCGCCATGGTCTGCACATCAAGAACAAAAGGGAGATTAAAGGATGTCTTCAGCTGCGAGTAGCCCACAAAGATGTTTTGCATAAGAGGAGCCCTTAGGACATAAACAAAAAAGAGAGCGAAAACAGTCCCCGTCATGTAGGAGAAAAACGAGACCACAAACCCCTCATAAAACCTCTCTTTTAAAACATCATCAACCATCCATCCAAGAGCTTTGAGTATCCCTATCTCTCTCTTCTCTTCACTGCTAAGTCCGCTTGCTTTGTCGTAGATAATTATAAAAAAGGTAAAGAGCGAGACAATAAAGAGTGCTAGAAAAACCCCGCTTTTATAGTCAAAAATATTTTGATAGCTTATTTTTAAATCATCTTTTGTAACCACTCTTGCATCTGGGTACATAAGCTTTATCTTTGAAGCAATGGTCGCTATCTCGTTTGGATTTGCAACCTTTGCCACTATGTCCGTCGCCTTTGTCTCATCAATCCCAAAAATCTCTCTAATGTTTTTTTTGCTCATAACTATGACGTCGTTTGACTCAAGCTCGGTATCGCCCTCAAATGTGCCGCCTATGTGAACTCTCTTTAGAGTTCCCTCAGGCTTTATAAAGTTGAAGTACTCTTTGTAGTAGCTCTCATCCATAACTCTCTTAACGCCCTCGCCTACCATCATAGAGGAGCCATCAAAATCAAGCAAGTCTGCAACACCCTTGAGCGACTCTTTGTACTGCTCTTCATACTCTTCGATTCCAACGAGAGTGAAGTTTACCCCAGCATTTTCAAAGTAGTAGTAGCCCCACACTCTTGCAACTGCGCTCTGCACACCGCTCATCTGCAAAATATCATCTACAACCCTTATATCTATCTCATCTTGACGTCCAGCTTTAATCTTTTGAATAGTTATCTCAGGAAGTGAGTCGAGGGTGGAGTAGAGCTCATGCTTTATAGAGTTTGTAATAAAAAAGAGCGAGCTAAGCAAAAATATAAGAGCGCTCAAAACCAAGAAGATAAAAAATGTTTTATATTTCTGGCGAAGCAGAGAGTTTATGGCATACTCGGTTATGTAGAGGTTAAACTTGCTTCTCATTTTTCCTCTTTTAAAATATCGAAACTGCTATAAACATAGGTAGACGCAAAGTACTCTCTTAGGGTACCGTCATCTCTATAGATTGAGAAAAAATCGCTTAAGCTTCTATGTCTGATATATGAAGCCTCTGTTGCAATGCAAAGATCCGGAAGCTGCACGGTTTCTACAAACTCTCTTTTGTTTTTCAGTGCTGCTTCATCTATGCCTTTTGCTAGAGAAAGATAGCCTATCTCTGCAAACAGAAGAGCACTTAGAGCAAAAAAAGAGTAGATAAAAATAGTGCTTTTTCTATTCATCTAGCTTCTTAATCTCCATCTCTGTTATCTCGTCAAACCTTAGTATTTTTGAGCCTTTATGATCCATGTAGAAAGTTTTTGCCTCACTCTCTTTTGCAAAAGGTATAAGCTCCTCTCCCATCGGACCATAAACATCACTCCCAACCACATAGTAAGCCTCTTTGGCACTTATAGCTTTTTGGGAGTAGTAGTCGCTCACAAGCATCTTAGAGATGCCCTCTTTATGCAAA
>NZ_JAVVFL010000194.1:0-4086 GCF_032250635.1 Sulfurimonas sp. | reverse complement strand
GTTGCGGCAAATCTTAGAATAGAGGACGCACTTGATACCTTAAGTAAAATAAACTCACTTGAAGAGTATGCCCAAATCAAAACAAATCTTGACAGACTCTACAGAATTATAAACAAACTCTCCAACGTAGACGCTTCTGCCGTTGAAGAAGTTGCTGATACAAAAAGCCATAAAGATGAGGAGGAGGATTTCGTCTTGTCTTTTAAGGAGGACGTTCCGACTCCTAGCATAACTGTAGATGACTCTGAAGTTCCCGACTCCATAGAGATTCCGGAATTGGCAGATGATGAATTTTTAAACCAAAGCGCTGTGGCTAAAGAAGAGATTATTGATGAAGAGTTGCCGGAGCTGGAAGAGCAAGGCGACACTTTTGAAGATTTTGCACAAGATGCTGTTGCCGAGGAGTCTTCAAAAGAGTATAGTGAGCCTGATATTGCATTTACATACGACAAAAAACAGATAGCCAACGAGATGGGTTTAAACATTGATAGTTTTAACGAGCTCTTTGATGATTATCTACATGAAGCAAAAGATATTAGCAACTCCATGCTTGAATTCGCGGAAAAGGATAATATTGAGGCGTGTAAAGGTTCTGCAGTGAAGCTAAGAGGAATGAGCGAAAACATGAGAATCCACGACCTTGATGATGAATTGAAGGCTATAATTAGCTCCTCTGATAACTTGAGCATCAAAAATCTCATTGAAAAGATAATCTCAAAATTAAATCTAATTTCTAACTATAGAGGATAAGTAATGCAACTTGGATTAAAAAACAGACTAAGACTTATAAGTCTTTTACCTATTATTGTACTGTTTGCGCTAAGCAGTTACTTTGTTTACAGCTCATTTATGGAGTACAAAGCAGCAGATCAGCTGCAGATCAGGCTTGATGAAAACAGGCTTATCAATGAAATAGTAGGTAACCTTGCTCGTGAGCGCGGTATGAGCGCCATGTACCTGGGTAACAAAACAGAAAATATTTTGAAATCTCTTAACGAGCAGAGAAAAATAGTTGATAAAAGGGTTGAAGAGTACTTAGCGAGTGCAAGATTAAACCAATCTCTGCATACGCACACAAAAGAAGGCGGCGAAGCTGACTGTGCTGCATGTAACAATATTGACTCTATTGTTGATTCAATGAATAAAATAAAATCTGCAAGAGTTCTTGTAGATGAACTTAACATCGAGTTTGATGAACTGTTTAACAGTGTTTACGTCACAGCTCAAGAGAAACTTATTAAACAACTAGAGCAGATAACCGAAAATCAGATAGACAAAGAGATCAGCGAATTATACTCTCTGTACATCTCTATGGTTCACGCTAAAGAGGCATCCGGTGTTGAGCGGGGATATTTATCATATATTATCTCTCGTTCAACTCCGCTTGGTGACGAAGATTTAAGTAAATGGATCTCTATTATCGGTAAGGCCGACTCTATAAATTACGAAGGAATACAAAATAAAGCTCTTGCGCAGCAACTTGACTCTATTTTTAAAACAGAGGATAATTTAGAGCTTTTTACAGATATAAACAGTGAAAGAACTGCGATTATTACGCTTGCGGAAACCGGAGAGTACGAGATTACTTCAGGTATTTGGTTTACTATGCTCTCAGAGAAGATCAATATTATTTCAGAAGCTGAAAATCTTCTTCTTGATGCCATGGACAATAGAGCACGTCAGGTTCAGCAAGAGTCTCTGCAGATATTGATTATTACCTTTGGAGCTTGGTTGATTGCTATTATCCTTGCTATTCTTGGTTATATTCTCTCAAATGAGATTGCAAGTAACATTAAACACCTTGAGAACGTTCTTGAAAAAGTTGCCGAGGATTATGACTCACAAGATAGAAAGATTAACCTCCATACGGCGCAGGGTACCGACCTTGCATACGAACTTCTTGAAGAGATTATTGAGCAGACCAAAAGAGATAAAATCTCTGCTCAAGAGGCGAGTGAAGCAAAATCGATGTTCCTCGCAAATATGTCACACGAAATTCGTACTCCACTTAACGGTATCGTCGGATTTACAGAGCTTCTTAAAGACTCAGGTCTTCAAGAGGAGCAGAGCGAGTTTGTCGATATTATTGAAAAAAGTTCTGAAAACTTACTTGAAATCATTAACAATATTCTTGACCTCTCTAAGATTGAGAGCAATAAACTTGAGATTGAGAACATTGCCTTTAACCCAATCCTTGAATTTGAGAGTGCGGTTGAAGTTTATGCGGTTCGTGCAAGTGAGAAGCATATCAATCTTGGATGTTTTATTGACCCAAGTCTTGAGTTTCCGCTTAAAGGGGACCCTACTAAACTTAAAGAGATTATTATCAACCTTCTCTCTAATGCGGTTAAATTTACAAACAATGCAGGCTCTATAAACGTCAATATAAGAAGATTAGAATCTAGCGAAATCGGCAAAACAAGAGTCAAGTTTGAGATTCAAGATAGCGGTATCGGTGTAACAGAAGAGCAAAAATCAAAAATATTTGAAGCATTCTCTCAAGCAGATACTTCTATAACACGTAAATACGGCGGTACAGGTCTAGGTCTTACGATTTCTAGCAGCTTTGTAGAGTTAATGGGCGGAGAACTTGACCTTGATAGTAAAGTGGGAGAGGGAACCACCTTCTTCTTTACCTTGGATTTTGAAGAGGTTGAAACACTCGCTGAGAGTTCAAAAGATACCTTTAACACTGTTAAGGCTCTTATACTAAGCGATTCAATGAAGATCAAAAAGCAAGACAAGTACTTGAGAGAGTATCTTGATTACTTCGGCGTAGGGTACACGACATTTAAAGACATAAGTAAAGTCGCTGTCTTGCAAAACGATGTAAACTACAACATAATCTTTGCAGACTATGATTATGTAACCGAAGAGACACTGGCAGAACTTGCAAAACTGCCTCAAGAGCTTATAGTTTTAACAAAATCAAATCTAATGAAAAAGGTAGACAGTTTTGGACTTGATATATTTAAGATTCTTTATGAGCCGCTACACGCTTCAAAAATAAAGCAGACACTTGAAAACTACGTTATGACAAACGCATCTATGCAAGTTGTCAAAAAACGCTCTCGCAAGAAATTTGACTTAAACACTTCGAGATTTGTAGCAAATGTTCTAGTTGCTGAGGATAATATCATCAACCAAAAACTTATCCAAAGAACACTGGAAGATTTAGGACTAACTGTAACGATTGCAAACAATGGTCTTGATGCGTTCCAAAAGAGAAAAGATGGAAATTTTGATATGATCTTTATGGATATCCAAATGCCATTCTTAGACGGTGTCGAAGCGACTACAGAGATTTTAGAGTGGGAAGAGGATTATAAACAGCCTCACGTCCCAATAGTAGCGCTGACTGCAAATGCACTAAAAGGAGACAGAGAGAAATTCTTAGCGGCAGGACTTGATGAGTACACAACAAAGCCTCTGGTTCGCTCAGAAATTATTGCTGTTTTAAACTACTTCTTGGCAAACCATATAGTTGAAGTTGACGATTTAGCAAAAAACAGCAAAGTAAAAGAGAGTAGCAAAGTCAAGCATACTAAGGACGTTACTCCTACGCAAGAAGCGATTATAGAGAAGCTAACAGAGGCCGTAGAACATCCCTCAAAACCTGAATATAGAGCAGATATACTAATAGCAAAAAAGAGTGCTTTTGAGACAAAACTCTATACAAGAGTCATAGAGGCGATGGGGCTTACTTATGAAGTCGCTTCCTCATTAGTCGACTTTGAGGAACTTATAAACAACTACTCTTACAAAGTCGTACTTTTTGATAAGGAGTACAGCAATTTAAATGTAGGTCCCATTGCATCAAGCATTAGAAAGCTTAGCAACGCAAACGGTCTTGATTCTCATGTCGTGCTTATTGATGACTCCATCCACAAAGATGCATCGCAACATCAAGAGCATGTAGATGAAATCATTAACAATGTTGTAAACAGAGAGTTACTTCAATCTCTGTTTAAAAAATACGCTTAAAAGGTAAAAAAATGTCGAAACAATTAGTAATATTAGCCGTAGACGACGATATGATAAACCTTAAACTTCTGAAGTCGATGCTTATGAAAAACCCTGATGTAA
>NZ_JAVVFL010000193.1:0-4087 GCF_032250635.1 Sulfurimonas sp. | reverse complement strand
GCCAGGACCGTGGATGAACTTGATGTTGGATGGCAGAAGCTGAGGAAGACCGTACTTCATGATGGTATGAGTATGACCGCCGCAAACTTCCATGATGTTAATAGGGTTTTTCAGCTTTGCCGCATCCTCTTTTATGATTTTTGCATAAGCTTTTATGGTGTCTGCATCTCTAAAGTCATCATAAAGATTTTTTAGTTCTAGCTCCATCTCAGTCTCCTTGATTTGAACACTCATCTGCTTCTAAAATCGCCAGCTGCCTATCCTCTTCGTTCATAGCATCTATAATCTCTCTATAAAGTTCCAAACTCTCCAGTGCCTCTTTTTCATCGATTTTGTTCATCACAAATCCGATATGCAGAAGTACATAGTCGCCTATATTTATCTCTTCTTCGCTCATCAAAGACAAAGAAGCATCTCTTTGCACGCCCATAGTATCAACCGTTGCTATCTCGTTCTCTTTGTCTATTTTTACTACTTTTGAGGGTATTGAAAGGCACATTATCTCATTCCTATTTTAAACTTTATCCACTGGGAAACTTTTTTTATTGAGTCCACTTCTTTGGTGCTGACTTCAAGTATGTCAACACTCGGCTTTAGCTTTCTTGCCGCTTCTTTCTCTTTCTCAATATCATACTCAAAGTACGGAAGCAGATCTGTTTTAGTAAAAAGAATCAAATCGGCTTGACGAAACATAACCGGATATTTGGCTATCTTGTCTTCGCCCTCAGGAATACTGACTAAAACTATGTTCAAGTGGCTTCCTACATCATAACTTGCAGGACAGACGAGGTTTCCGACATTCTCTACAAAACATACGTCCATATTGTCCAAATCCATGTGATGCAGAGCTTTATGAACCATAAACGCGTCCAAATGACAAGCCGAACCGGTTTGAATCTGATGAGCTTGTATCCCTTTGGCTTTGAGCCTATCCGCATCTCTGCTTGTCTCCAAGTCGCCCTCTACAACACAAAATTTAAACTCGCCCAAATCCGACAAACTCTCCAAAAGTGCCGTTTTTCCGCTTCCGGGGCTGCTCATAAGGTTTATGCAGAGAACTCCGTGCGCGTTAAAATGTTCTCTGTTATGTCCAGCTTCATGATCGTTTTTATCTAATATTTTTGTAATTATAGAGATGGTTTTAGGGTCATTTAGCTGTGGATTGTCATGTAGATGTTTATGAGAATCTCCGTGATGATGTTCATGTGAATGGCTATGTTCTACAACGCTACAGCCGCAATCTTTACACATATTTATATCCTTAATTTTATTTCACACCCTCAAGGGGTACCTAGTAAAATGAAGGAAGCCCTTCATCTGATTTATTACGGTATCGGAAGTAATTCCGATACCTACGTTAACACTTTGTTTCCTTCGGCAGGAGGCCCTCGGCACTTATGCCTCTTTCTATCTGATTTTCTATCCGATTAACATGTTAGAGCCGACAGCTACCGAAACGACTCCGGCAGTTGCAAAGACTCTTCTTAAATTCTGTTTTGAGTTTAGTAGATTTTGATTAATATAGAGTATTACTACCCCGAAACCTACAAATATACTCATGACTCCAAGTGTAAAAGCCAAGACCATTACAAAATCAACATTCTGTCCCTCAATTACTCCAAACGTTATAAGCATTCCGCGAACTCCGCCTATGCCCATCAATGTTCCTATGGTAAATGCGGAGGCGGTGTCCCTGCCGTCGTGAGTATGCTCTTTTCCAAAAAACACATGAAGATGCTCTTTGCCCTCATGTATATGTTTTTTTAAACCTATTCTATCTGTAAAAACCATAAACAAAAGATATATACCGATGCTTAAAATCACCAATGACGAGATAAGGTCTCCGTATCCTAAAATAGCCTCGCTTATATGATAACTCTCTAATATTTTTGCAAATACAAAAAGAGACAATCCGTGTCCGAGTGCAAAAAGAGTAGTAATGAGCATAGTCTTCTTTTTGTTTTTACCGATTGAAAAATCTGCCATAGCCGTAAGATGGTCAGGTCCAAAAGCATGCAATATGCCGTACCAAAAGATAAGCAACAATCCGACATTTTCCATACGCTCTCCTCTTAAACTGAATAGGCATTCATATTATATGTCTTTAAAGTAAATTTAAAATAAATTTTATGCTTTCTTATATAGTTTCAGGACTAAACTATGCTAAAATAAGCAATGAAATGTATTTACTGCAATAATAAAAAGTTATATCACCTAAATTCAGGTCAGCTTAAATGCTCAAACTGCAAAAAAAAGTTCTCTGTAAAAAAAATAGATACAGATTTGAAAATTATTGAGTGTTTCTGCAGTGATTTGAACATAAATGAAGTAAGCAAAAAACTTGACATCAACTATGTAACCGCAAAAAAGAGATATGACCTTTTTAGACAGCTCATAGCAAGCCGATTAGAAGATGAGTTCAGAGATAAAACGGTTATTGAGTACGATGAGTACATTTACCTTGAAAAAAGCAAAAGAGATATAAAAGAGAACATATTTGATGCACAAAATTTTTTAACATTTCATTATGAGAACAAAATTTACAACCTGCTTATGCAAAATCTCAACATGTATAAAAATCAGTTTATGGATGATGGAGCGGATGAAGCCTACTTCAAAGAGTTTTCAAAATATATGATGTTTAATAAAATTTCAAAAATACAGAAAAAAGAGAACCTTATAACCAAGTTCTGGATTTTTTTTGAAAAGTCTATTTTGAAGTATAAGGGAGTAAGACATGAGAACTTTTTTTACTATTTGAAAGAGATTGAGTTTAAGTTTAACTACTCTAAAGAGATGCAGAAAGAAATTTTAATAGATTTTTATAAGTAATAAATCAAATTTTATATACTATGTTTAAACTATTAAAATTATGGAAAATTATTATGACTGAACAAGAGAAACACGATATTTTGCTAAAAGCTAAAAAATGGTTTAAAGAATCAATAGCAGAAAACCACATTAAAAATACATTGAAACTCTCCGATATCAACCAGTTCAATGTCAACCCATTTTTATTAACATATCTATCAAACTTTCTAGAAGGAAATCATGACCCTATTAGTATCGCTAAAGCATTAATATACCCTAGAGTTCTTGGTACATCAATAAATACATCTTTTGGAACAAATATTCAAAAGTTCACATCAACGGTATTATCATCGTATGGAAGTACAACTTCTGGCATAGATATTGAATTTATTGATATGATTGACGGTGAAAAAAAGTATTGTCAACTTAAATCAGGACCAGAAACAATCAATAAAGATGATGTGGAAACTATAGCTAAACACTTTATCGATGTCATAAATTTATCTAAAACCAATGGACTAAAAATAGGTTTTAATAATTTAATAGTTGGTATTATATATGGAGAAATGCATGAGATAAACGCGCACTACAAAAGAATTTCTAAACAATATCACTACGACATTGTTATTGGTAATGACTTTTGGCATAGATTAACAGGTGATGAAAATTTTTATACTGACCTAATCAAAGCTATTGCAGAGGTAGCAATTCAAGCCGACTTTAAACACGAACTTGACAGCGTAATTAAAGAACTTTCAAAATCAGAATATATACAAAATTTATCTTCAGAGCTAAATTCTTAAATAAATATGACATATTGCAATACTCTTTTCAATACAAATCTAACTAAAGTATACTATCAACCTAAGAATGCATATGTTATAATAACCATGTGTAATGTTGAGTAAGGTGGGTATCTATTTTGATTGGAAGAACTTTTTCATTAAATGAGACGGCGGAAATTTTATCTATTAGTAAAGAGACTTTAAGAAGGTGGGATAATTCTGGTAAGTTAAAGAGTGTCCGAAATCCTATAAATAATTATAGAGAATATAAACAAAATGATTTAATAATTTTCGAAAATGCAAAGATTCATTTTGATACAAAATCTTATACAAATATATCTCCAACTAAAACATACAAAAGTATTGAATTATTTGCCGGAGCAGGTGGACTTGCTTTAGGACTTGAAAAAGCAGGGATTCAACATGCTTTATTAAATGAGATTGATAAATACGCAGTTCAAACTCTTCAAAAAAATAGACCAAATTGGAAA
>NZ_JAVVFL010000192.1:0-4110 GCF_032250635.1 Sulfurimonas sp. | reverse complement strand
CTCAAAGTAGGGCGCATCTTTAACAATTTTAACTATTGTCTGGGCATACTCTTTAAACTCATCAGGAATATCTTTCTTGGCAAAGATAGAAGCTATTTTAGCTTTTAGCTCCTTAGTCGTATTTGACTCTTCAAGATATATTTTTGCAAGCTCTCCTATATTTTCATCGGCAAAACCGACATAGCGAGAGAGCTCTTTTGGCTCAAGCATTTTAATATGCTCTCTGTTTATATGTTTGAGCATATTTATATCAAAACGGGCAGGGGACTTTGCTATGTTTTTCAAGTCAAACCACTCTATAGCCTCCGCCAGATGAAAAATCTCTTTCGGCGGCTTGTTTCCCATCAGTATAAGATAGTTTGCGATGGCTGAGGGCAGGTACCCTTCTTCAAGAAGCCATTTAACACTAGAAGCATCATCTCTTTTGCTCATCTTCTTGCCGTTGTCGTTCAATATTATCGGCAGGTGTGCGTACTCTATATTTTTAGTATAGCCAAGCGCTTCTCTGATAAGAATCTGCTTTGGAGTGTTGCTAACATGGTCTTCTCCGCGAATAATCAGCGATACATCACTTAACATATCATCAACCGCACATGCAAAGTTGTACATAGGAGTTTTATCCTGTCTTAAAATTATGAAGCTGTCTATCTCATTGGCTTCAAATTTTATCTCGCCCTTGATATGGTCTTTTACGATGATGGCTTCCATTGGTTTTCTTATTCTTACCGTAAAAGGACTCTCGTTATCAATAACAAGCTCGTCCGGAAGGGATGCGCAAGCGTCGTCATATCTATATGCAGTTTTACTGTTTTTAGCTACTTCCCTTTTATTATCCAGCCACTCTGATGAGCAAAAACAGTTAAATGCTTTTAGCTCATGCAGAAGCTGCAGTGCCATAGCAGAGTGAAAACGCTTATTGTTGCTTTGATACATGACTTGAGAGTATTCGATGCCAAAAAGATTTAAAATATCAAGTATCTCCTGATCTTTGCCCTCTATATTTCTCTCTTTGTCTGTATCTTCGATTCTAATAATCAGCTCTTCATTTCTCTGTTTTGATACGATGTAGTTAAATATGGCAACTCTTAAATTGCCGATATGCATATCACCTGTGGGACTTGGCGCAAATCTTAACATTAAAATTCCTAAAATAGTTTTTTGTGATTTTATCTAACTTTAGCTGAGGAGATGTTTTATTTTGGATTGTTTTTAAATGATGAAGTGGTGACCCCGAGGAGAATTGAACTCCTGTAACATGGATGAAAACCATGGATCCTTACCGCTAGACGACGGGGCCACTTTTGTCAGTCTTGTTTACTGAGCCGAAATTATATAGATTTAATTCTTAATAAAGTATAAAATCCAGCCGACTCTGTAAACAAAAGGTATTTATTCGTAAAAATTGCGTAAAGCTCTTATTATTACGGCATTTTTAGAGATGCTCTCAGCCTTTGCGTTATCGTTTACGATTTCGTATAGATCCAAAGGAAGTGAGATTGAGAATGTTTTAGTCTCAATTTTCTTCTTTTTGTTTATCATAGATACAACACTTGATAATAATTCAATTATCTTTTTAGTATCTATTGGCTTTTGAATAAAGCTGTTTACACCGACTTCAATAGACTCAGATATCTTCTCAATATCGTTACTAGCTGAGATGACAATAATAATCTGACTCGGATTTATTTCACGAATTTTGCGTGAAAGCTCAATTCCGTCCATTTCAGCCATTATAATATCTACAAAAACTATATCAGGAGCTGATTTTGAATAGGCTTCAAGAGCTTCCTTTCCATTAAAACATGACTTAACATCAGCGAAAAAGTTTTTAAAAGTAGAGCTTAAAAGCTCGTTAGCTACTTTTTCATCCTCCACAACCATTGCGGTTAATTTCTTCGTTTCTTCGGTTAATTGAACTAAATCTACATTAGACATACAAAATCCTTCATTTAAATATGGAAGGATTATAGCAGATAATTGGGTAACAAATCAAACAGTAAATAATTGAATTGAATTAAAACAGAACTAAAAAGCACGAGTAGGGCATTGTTAATCATATTTTTTAAACTTTTCCAACCACTCCAAATCAGACCCGCCCTTCGAGGACTCTTCTTTTTGCCTAAGAAGAGAGTCCACAATACTCACAAGCGTATCTTCGTCCATGAACTCAAGCAAATCAGGATTGATTGAAGTCTTATGAATTCCCTCATAGCTATTAAGTAAATTTTGAATGTCTTGTATCAATTTATCTTTTCTGTTCATCTGTAATTCTCTTTATTTGTTGCATGTTTGTATTTAATATAAAAGTGTATTGAAAGTGTATTTAAATAGTACTGTTATTTTGATTATATCGAAAGAACATAATCCTGGTTAACATAATGTAAATTCTCTTGAAAATAGTTTTGCTCTATTTGGAACAGTTTAGCTCTGATATTAAAAAATATGACACTTACATTAGGTGCTTAACTACATAACACCTCTTTACTTTTCTATAGCATCTCTTTTTTTCTTATACTCCTCATCACCAATTTCACCGTTAGCATATTTTTTATCAAGTATCTCTTTAGCGGATAGTTCTTCTTTCTTTCTGCTATTTACAAAATAGACCAATGCCACAATAATTAATATTATAACTAACCATCCAAAGCCCATTCCGTAACCGTGTGTTCCATAATAATTCACAACATACCTCTTCTTATCTCAACAGATTTTGGTTACTGCAGGGTTCCTCCTGCAACAACTAGGTTTAACGGACAAATAGTCCTCTGATATAGCCCCATGGATTGAGATGGATTTCAAACTCATTTCCATTATTGTCTTTAACAATTGCTATATATACTACGCCCATTCGCACACGTTCTTTTTCAATTTTTGTTATTTCAAACCCTTTGAGATTATCCTTGATGTATTGGTCTAACATTTTTTTAGCTTTTACTTCCGGGATCTGTTCATAATTACTCTGTCTCTGATAACCCTGCCCCATCATCCCTTGACCAGGCATACCATAACCATCTTCCATCATTCCTTGACCCGGCATGCCATAGCCGTAAGATGGTTGCTGTCCACATCTATAATCCGTATCAGATTCTGCCATTAAAACCCGGTGTTCCCATTAGCATGATTGACATGCCTACTATTGTTAACTTATTCATAACGTATCCTTTTCTTTTGAGTGTCTGTAAAGATTGTAACTATAGTTTTTTAATATTAAAATAATTTATTATATAAGTCTTATTTTTTAAAATTAATTTAAACATACAATAGTATGGAAATAGGTTTTTTGCAAATGCTGGTATTGACTATTTGTTGAAGGAGGTAGGCACAACATAAGCCGAGTTTTGTTTTGATAGTATTAATCTACTTTACTATTTACATAGTAACTCTAGCGAAACAGTAGCATAAGAAGAGTTCAGTGTTGCCACCGTAACTCTTCCCTTAAGACGCTGACCATCTGTTTCTTGCTGCCATGTTGGGTTTACAAGCTCTCCATATTGCTATAGAGACTGGTGGGCTCTTACCCCACCCTTTCACCTTTACCGCTATAAAGCGGCAGTCTACTCTCTGTTGCACTTTCCCTCGTATTGCTACGGCCATTAGTTAAATGGAACACTGTCTTATAGCAGCTCGGACTTTCCTCTTGAAATCAATCAAGTAACTATCTGTTGCACCTGCAAAATTGTACAAAAAACTTGCTTTAAGTATGTTTTTTAACAATATGAACAGTTGTTCTTTAAACAAAGTTATTTAAAGAACAACTGTTCATGTACTCTAAGGATAAATTAACACTTGTTCATATATAATTTTATTTAAATTAACAGTTGTTCATATACTAAAAAAGGTTGCAAAATGCCCGAAAATACGACGATTCCAAAGAAATCAAATACAAAGCAAAAGATCATAAAAGCTTCATCTACTCTCTTCTCTGAGCATGGTTACAAGGCTACAAGTGTAAGAAAAATTGCTTCAGCGGTGGGAATAAGAGAGAGTGCTTTGTATAATCACTTTAAAAACAAAGAGGAGATATTTCTTTGTGTCGCAAAGGAGATATTCACCACTCCATTCTCTGAAGATAGTGCTGATATAAAAGAGTCTGCGTTAAAAGGAAAGGCT
>NZ_JAVVFL010000191.1:0-4116 GCF_032250635.1 Sulfurimonas sp. | reverse complement strand
TATCCAGGTGGTCCTTTGATAGAGAAGTTAGCAAAGGATGGGGATAGAAAAAAGTACAACTTTACTGTTCCGCTGCATCAATCACCGCTTATTGCATTTTCATATTCGGGTTTGAAAAATTCTGTGAGGCTTGCTATCCAAAAAGCTGATGAGAGTGATTATAAAGATATTGCCGCTTCGTTTGAACATATAGCGGCGGCGCATATTATCCAAAAACTCAAAAAGTATTTTAAAGAAGTTCCGCCAAAGAGTTTTGCTATTGTCGGCGGAGCAAGTGCAAATCTGTATCTTCGTTCACAAATAGAGGAGCTGTTAAAACCTTACGGCGCATCACTGCTTCTAAGTGAGTTGAAGTACTGCTCGGACAATGCGGCAATGATAGGAAGAGTCGGGGTTGAGATGTACGAAAAGAGTCTGTTTAGTTTGCTTGATGAGTTAGAAGTCTGTCCAAAAAGTGTCATTTAGCTTAAGAAATACTTAAATATAAGTGTATTTTTTCTGATTAAGAGCAGAATTATCCCATTTCAAATATACTTCCCGCACAAATTAAAAAAACAAAAAAGGAGCCGAAATGGCAACTACAAAATTTAAAGGTACAGACGTAGAACTAATAGGAAATCAGGTAAATGTTGGTGATAAAGCACCGGAGGTTACAGTTGTAAACTCAGACGGTTTAGGCGATGTAGTAGTTGGTGGCGCTCAAGGCGTTAAGCAACTTATTATCGTTGTTCCTTCACTAGATACTGGTGTATGCGCTACAGAGACTCGTAACTTCAATGCAAAAGCATCTTCATTAGAGGGTGTTAAAACTACTGTTGTTTCTATGGACTTACCATTTGCATCAGGAAGATTTTGTGCTGCAGAGGGAATCGACAAACTAACTGTTGCATCTGACTTCAGAAACAAAGATTTCGCTAATGCTTACGGTGTTTTACTTGGTGGTTCTGTTCTTGCAGGTGTTACATGTAGAGCAATCTTCGTAGTAGATGCTAATGGTATCGTTACTTACAAAGAGATCGTTCCTGAAATTACTGAAGAGCCAAACTACGACGCTGCTATCGCTGCAGTTAAATAATAATTTTTCTCCTCCTTCTTTTATAGGGCTTTTGCCCTATACCAATCAAGCAAAATTTTGATACAATAATCCTAATTTATATAAAAGGATTTGTACTATGAAAAAAGTTTTATACACACTTGCATGCACAGCTGTGCTGACTTCTAGCGTAATGGCTGATTTTTCACGAGTTGAAATGGGTGCGGGAGTTTGGATGCAGACTCCAGAAGGCGGTGTAACTTATACCGACGGCGGAGCTAATGGTAGTTATACATCGAGTGAAAATGATAAGACTGAGACATACGTCTGGGCTCTTATAAAACATCCGGTTCCAATCTTGCCAAATCTTAGATTAGAGTATGTAACTCTAGAAGATAGCGGTTTAGCAAGTGGTCAGTTTAAAGATTTCGATATATCACCTGCTCCCTATACTACGCTCTCTTACGATATGAAACAGTATGACATTATTCCATACTACAATATTCTTGATAACACTTCTTGGATCACTCTTGATCTGGGGCTTGACATTAAAATTGTAGATGCATCTTATGATGCGGCGCCTACTACTGGATTTGCAGGTTACAGCGACAGCGTAACTTTTGCCGTTCCTCTTCTTTATGTAAGAGGAAGAGTTGAGATTCCCTCAACAGATATAGGTATTGAAGCGGATGTAAAGTACATCACAACAGGTGATTCTACAGTGTATGACGTTAGAGCAAAAGTTGATTATACTTTTGATTTTACTCCTGCTGTTCAACCTGCTTTAGAGGTTGGTTACAGAGTTCAAAGGCTAGATATTGATGAAAGTAGTGTTGATGCAAAACTAGACATCGACTTTTCAGGTTTTTATGCCGGAGTGATGCTTCGTTTTTAAGCTATTAATCCATCCATTTTCGAGGGTCGTAGCCGTCAGTCGGTCTTACGACTCTCTCTTTTGGCAGCTCTTTTACCATAGTTATAACTTCACTTCCATCAATTGGACTCTTGCCAAAAGAGTTTTCAACCTCCACAAAACCATGTTTTTTAAAAAAATCGACTGTTTTTTCACTCTTTAAAACACTAACGCTCATATACTCAAAAAGTGCCCCCGCCTCTAAAAAGAGCTGTTCAAGCATTGCAGATCCTATGCCTTTAGATCTAAATTCTGGTTTCATTCCGATTGTAAGAACGGGTGTTTTCTCATCTATAAAGCCGTTTGCATTATCATCTTTCCTTAGCAGCCGTAGCCATGCAGCACCCGCGATTTTATGTTCGCTTAAAGCGTAAAGCCCTAAATCTTTGGATGAGAGTCCGTAAAATTTGCTGTAAGTCTCTAGTTGCAAAACATCTTTAACCGTTTTGCCAACTTCATCAAGACGGTAGGCAAAGTGGAGCATATCGGTTGCGATTTTTTGTTCTGAAGATCTTAGAAAATAGAGTGTTGGTTTCATTTTGTTTTATATCAGACTAAGTCCGACTTTTCCTTTTTCTTCATCTATTGATACAACCTCGATTTGAGACAGGTATTGGTTTAGTGATAGCACTTCAAGCGGATGAGAGATTTTTGTGGTACTCATCTTTGAGATGTGAATCATGCCGTCATTTTTCAGCCCGATATCCACAAATGCCCCAAAATCGGCAATATTTCTGACAACGCCTGAGACAAAACTTCCCACACTCAGCATTTTAATATCCGTTACACCCTCTTTAAACGGGATAGGCGGCAGCTCTTCTCTTGGGTCAAAACCTGGTTTTTGCAGCTCTTTGATGATGTCTTTAAGCGTCTCTTCTCCGACATTGAGCTCTGCAGCTTTTTGTTTAACATCAACCCTGTCCAAATCAACTCCGATAAGCTTCTTTGCAACTCCGTAACTCTCAGGATGGATTCCGCTGTTGTCAAAAATGTTTTTACTATTTTTGATGCGGATAAATCCCACAGCCTGCTCGTACGCTTTTTTGCCCAAACCCTTTACTTTAAAGAGCTGCTCTTTAGTGATAAAGGCACCGTTTTCTTCTCTAAAAGCGATGATATTTTGAGCAACTTTTGCGCCTATACCCGCGACGTAAGAGAGAAGCGAGAGAGATGCGGAGTTTATATCAACTCCTACGCGGTTTACCAAATCTTGCGTAACATCGCCTAGTTTCTTCTCTAAGAGTTTTTGGTCAACATCGTGCTGATACTGTCCGATACCCAAACTTTTCGGGTCTATTTTAACTAAAGCCGCCATCGGGTCCTGTAGCCTTTGTGCTATAGAGATTGCGCCTCTGATAGTTACGTCAAGGTTCGGATACTCCTGCGAAGCTATCTTTGAAGCAGAGTAGACGGAAGCACCTGCTTCTGATACAACCGTATAGTTTAGTTTCGCATTTTCATCCCTGTTAAGTCGTGCAAAAAACTCCTGCGTCTCGCGCGAGCCTGTTCCGTTTCCGATAGCTACACCCGTGATGTTATACTTGTTTGTTAGTGTTATAACTCTGTTTTTGGAGTTTTCATAATCTTTCTGAGGCTCGGTCGGATAGATAACACACGACTCCAAATAGTTTCCGTTTTCATCAATAACAGCCAGTTTGCATCCCGTCCTATATGCGGGATCGACTCCTAGTATTACTCTTTTAGTCACAGGCGGAGTCATAAGAAGCTGGTTTAGATTTTTTCCAAAGACCGAAATTGCGGCTATGTCGGCTCTCTCTTTTAGCTCGGCTTGAACTTCTCTCTCTATGGATGGAAGCAAAAGCCTCTTTAGTCCGTCTCTGTAGGCTTCAAAAAGAAGCTCTTTTGAGCTTGAGGCGTTGCGGGGGATTTTGTACTCTTTTATATTTGCTTCTATGTAATCAGTGTCGATAGTTATCTTTACGGAGAGCTCTTTTTCCTTAACCCCGCGCATAACGGCAAGATAGCGATGCGATGGCATGTAAGAGACTTTTTCACATTTAAGAGCAAAGTTTTTAAAAGTTCCATTTTCATCAACCAAGACTGGCTGACTATTTATAAAAACTTCATTTCCTTCATCAGTTCTACCATTAACAACCACCTGACTGTCATAAACTACTGCGTCCTCTTCCGGATTCAATATAATCAGTTC
>NZ_JAVVFL010000190.1:0-4126 GCF_032250635.1 Sulfurimonas sp. | reverse complement strand
AACACACAACCATATTTTAACTATTTGGTTGATAAATATATTATACGAAGGAAAAGTTATGATAATTCGTACCGTATTATCAGTTTTATTACTGGTTTTTAGTCTGCAGGCAAAACCGATTTTCAGCAACTCAGAGCAGGCGGATATAAGTAGTTATATCGACTCGCTAAAAGATTTAGTAGTAGCAACACAAAAGACAAGGGGTCTGACAAATAGCTATCTTAATGGAAATTTTATTGCATTAATGCTTGTTCAAGATGCAAAAAATGATATGAAAAAAGCTATTGGAGCGATGGAGTCTTCCAAGTTGGCGTCTGATTCAGTCATAAATCAAAGAGCATCGGGCATAAGTGACTCATTGATTGCGCTCAACAGAAAAGCAAGAAAGCTTAAACCTGAAGTAGCTTTTGAGAGCTATACTCAAGGAATAGAGCAGATTTTGATGCTGGCACAGACGGTTGGTAAAAGAGCTTCTGAAAATATGAGTCCTTTTGCAAAAGAGGCATCAATTGTCATGATGGAGCAGATGTTGCCTTTGAGTGAATATGTAGGACAGTTAAGAGGCTTTGGTTCTGGAGTTGCCGCTAAAGGTAAGATTACGACTGAACAAAAAGAGAATCTAATGCTTATCATGAGTGAAGTTATTAATCTCAATAAAGAACTTCAAGAAAACATGCAAAAGTTGATGCTTTTAGCAAAAAAAGAGTATGTGCAGAGTGTACAAGAGAGTATTGCCAAAGTAGATACCCTCTCTAATAAATATGTTGAGTTTGCAAAAAAAGAGTTCTATCTAGAAAAGATAGCTGTTAATCCGGATAACTATTTTGAAAACGGAACAGAAATTATTACCCACATTATTCAAGCTTATGATTTGACAAGCAAAGAAATTTTGGAGGACTCTAACGGGTGGCTTTAATAAAAAAGCTACTTTTTAGAGTCTATTTTGCTCTTTGCTGATTTAATGGCACTTCCAAGTGCTGTTTTAGCAACGCCCCATGCTTCAATTCCCATTCTTTTTGCCTCTTTTGCCGTCTCGGACTTAAGTGCGGTATCGGCTTTTTTAACTGCTGTTTTAGCCAGTGCAGAAAATCTCTCCTTCATAACTTGCGCCGTCTCTTTTGAGATGTGAATTAACTCTTCGAGATCATAATGCATCTTTTTATTAATGTCTAGGAGGATTTTTCTTATAGTCGGGTCACTCTCATTTGCCTGTGTTTGAACAACCTGCAAAAAGAGGGTATCTGTCTGGTTCAAATCCTCCATGATTGTGTCGTAATCTTCTATTAGTATATGTTTTGCCTCAAGCGGCATGTAAACAAGTCTCTTTTTAAATCTGTCTATTGATTCGAGAAGTCCTGCTCTCATGCCTCTTAACGTAGCCTCTAAGATATCCTCAGATGTGTTTGGCGTAGCTTCGGCTATATCTATGCTTGAGTGTAGTATTGTGGAGAGAATTTTTCTCACCCTTATGGTATTTAGGGTTCCCTCTTTAATGGTTTGGTAGGTAAGCTCTTTTATGACCTCTTGAATCAGCTCTTTTGCTTCGGAGTCTTTTGATTTTTCTAAAGCAGTGATAATTGCGCCCTCAACTGTTTCGCCAAGAATATCAAAGAGATCGATTGATTGAAGTTTTATTTGATGAAGCTTAGAGAGCGTCTGTATATCATCTTTATCTATTGCAGATTCTATATCATTAAAAATAGTATATTTCGCCTCTTGGAGCTCACTGGACTTTTTCTCTAAACTCCTCTCAATAAGCTCTTTTTGCACAAGAAGTTCTTCAAGTTCGTCTCTTAGTTTTTTTGTTTTTTTGTCTATAATATCTGTTGTTACATCCCTCATCTCATGAAGGTTTAGTGTTTGTAGTTCAATGTTTTTTAGTTCTCGTAAACTCATTTTAGACTCCTTTAAAGTACCATTTTTATATGTTGATGAGCTTTTAGGGCTTCATAGATAAAATTTCTGTCATCTTCATTGTGAACAAGCATGTCAAGGTTCATGCTTATGTATTTTCCGCCTTTAGAGCTTTTTGAGTGCGTGAGTTTATGTTCTCTCTCCTCTATAACAGCTCTAATCGCCTCTTCGAGAGCCTCTTTTTCACCGGCAATAAGCTTGTAGCACCAGCTGCACGGATAAGTAAGCTCTAGCTTCTCTTCTCTATCGTTGATAATCTCCACTTTTGCCTCCCGATTTTTTTTCTAACTGTACATTGCGGATAATCATCCCTTTGTCTATCGCTTTTACCATGTCATAGATGGTCAAAAGCCCTATGCTTGTTCCAGTAAGTGCTTCCATCTCAACACCCGTCTGCCCCGTGAGTTTAGCCGTGACGGTGAGTTTAAATCCGGGGAGATCTGCCAACTCTTCAACATCGCAGTTGATGCCGCTTAGATTAAGCGGATGACACATAGGTATAAGCTCGCTTGTCTTTTTTGTTCCCATGATAGCGGCGATTACTGCTGTTTGAAGAACAGGACCTTTTTTTGTTTTCTGGCTTACTATAGCGCCATAAGCCTCTTGACTCATCTCTATAATTCCGCTTGCAACTGCCACTCTAGTTGTTTGATTCTTATCCGATACGTCGACCATCTTCGGTCTGTCTTTTTCGTCCAAATGCGTTAAATTCATTACTGTTTCTTTATATTTTATTTCTAATATTATAGCAGAAGAAAAGTAATTTATTTGACCTAAACCATAAGCCTTAGCGCCTCTTGATATTCATGCGGGTGGTTGAGGTTTAAAAAGGGTTTTTCCTCTTTAAATTCTACATAAATCGTGTTTGAGGTTTTGAGCAAAAAACCGAGTTTGTGATTATTTTCTTTTAGCATTGATGCGAATTTTTTCTCCATAGAGCGATGATATACACCGCACATCGGCTCTATGCCATGTGGTGTTTTTGCCACCGTGGCATCTGCGTCTGTTTTATCTGCCGCAACTACTTTTTCTATCTCATCCTTAGCGATAAAAGGAGAGTCTACGCTGATTGCAAAAAACTTCTCACACTTTAAATGCCTAAAAGCAGAGATAAATCCAGCCGTGGGCGCATATAGAGAATCTGTTTTTATATCTTCAATAAAATCTGCTTCAAAGTTGAATTTTGAACTATCTTTGCATGAGATATATACCTTTTTAAATATTTTTTTGAGTCGATGGAGTTGGAACTGGGTAAGTGTGTTGAAGGCGCCAAAGGGGAGAAGAGCTTTATCCTCTCCCATTCGGCTGGATCTACCGCCGGCAAATATGACACAGGGTATTTCAAGCATTATCTAGGATCTGTTATATAGCCCTCAATTGCAGAGATTGCCGCAACTGCAGAGTTTGCCAAATAGACTTTAGAGCTTCTTGAACCCATGCGTCCTACAAAGTTACGGTTTGTCGTAGATATTGCCACTTCATTGTCGCCAAGAATCCCCATATATCCGCCCAGACAAGCTCCGCATGTAGGGTTGCTTACAACTCCGCCTGCATTGATAATAATGTCTATATATCCCAATCTTGAAGCCTCTTGAAAAATACGCTGTGTCGCAGGAGTCACAATAAGACGAACATCAGGATGGACTCTTTTGCCTTTTAAAATTTCTGCAGCGATTTTTAGGTCACCGAGTCTGCCGTTAGTACAGCTCCCGATGAATGATTGATCTATTTTGATTTTATCTTTTACAGCCTGAACAACACTATGCCCATTTGAAGGCAAAAATGGATACGCTATAACCGGGTCAAGGTTGGCAACGTCTATCTCTAAAACCTGCACATAAGAAGCGTCCTCATCCGAGTAGTGTATGCGAGGCTGGCGTGCTAGATTTTTATCGCTTAAGAACTCTTTTGTTACTTCATCATAAGCAACGATTCCGCTTTTTGCTCCCGCTTCGATTGCCATGTTGCACATAGAAAATCTATCATCCATGTTTAAGTGCGCAATTGTGCTCCCGGTAAACTCTAAAGTTTTATATAATGCTCCATCAACGCCAATTAGACGGATAATCTCTAAGATAATATCTTTTCCGGTTGTATATCTGCCGGGCTTTCCGCTGAGGACGACTTTTATAGACTCTGGAACCTTAAACCAGTTCCCGCCCGTAATCATGGCAAATGCCAAGTCCGTTGAACCCATCCCGGTAGAGAATGC
>NZ_JAVVFL010000189.1:0-4187 GCF_032250635.1 Sulfurimonas sp. | reverse complement strand
AATCATCTCCAGAGTAATTATAATAGTATTTAGAATCACTAGAGACATTCATGCCGCAAACCGGGTCTTTTAACTGATTAGATTCTCTCTTAAAATTAATCTTCATATTGCTGCCATCCTTATTTTATTAAGATTTAGTCACCTCTGTTTCCTCTAGTAAATCTTTAAAGTCTGCTCTTCTCTCTTCAAGCTTTTTTCTGTATGTGTCATAATCCCCAAAATGAAAAAATTTATCATATCTTGAGTGCATGTCAATTTGCGGTTTTGAGTGTTTTATGGGACACCAAAACTGCTCGCTTCTTGCCGCTATCTCTCTTGTGTAGCCTATGACACCGTTAAAATACTCACAATACAAACAGTTTATCTTCTCAACTCTATCTAGATAAAAAAGATTGTATCTGTCTATGACTACGTAATCACTTCTTTTAACTTTTGGTATCTTATATATAGGAAAACAGACCGTTTGATAAATAGTAACAAAGATATCTGCAAGAAGTGCGGGAATCATCATTGACCAGATAAAAGGGATTGTGAAAATTACTAAAACAGGAAACGATGATAAATATTTGATGGAGCTTACAATCCTGGATTTCCCCTCTTCTATTACGTTCTCTTGAAACTTTACCTTTTTATCCTCAAGCGTATAAAAAAATTCATCCTGCTTTTTTCTAAGCTCTGCCATAAGTTCGTCTTCAAGAGTTTTTATCTGTTGTGCTATCTCATCTATTCTACTATCCATCAAACTCTCCGGTTTTTTTGATTTTATCTTTTTTAAAGTATAGCACTATTTTATCAATTAAACATTTTTAATAATGGAATAAGCTTTTTTCATTTACCATAGGTTGATTTTAAAAAATTTCTCAATCACTCTTCAATTTCAAGGGAAAATTATGCCATCAGCTTTAGAAATTTCGCAATTATATAAAAAGTGTGACTCTTCGCTTTTTTCATTTAAAACTACTAAAGAACTTGAGCCGCTAGAGGAGCCTTTTGGACAGAAAAATGCACTCGATGCTATAGATTTTGCCGCAAACATCGAGCAAGACGGTTACAATCTTTTTGCTATGGGAACCTCTGGCAGCGGCAAACACTCTACCGTGATGAACTTTTTGCAAAAAAAAACAAGAAGCCAAAAGGCACCAAACGACTGGTGCTATGTCAACAACTTTAAAGACCCCAGGAAACCCATTGCTATAGAACTTCCCTCAGGACATGCTATAGGGTTTAAAGATAACATGGATGAACTTGTCGAGCTCTTAAAAGAGATTCTTCCGACTGTTTTTGAAGGCAGTGCTTACCGCAATGAGTATGAGGCTATAAACCAGAAATATATGGAAAAGGAGACGCAGATTTTCCAGTATCTCCAAGACGAGGCAAAAAAGCACGATATTGCAATGAATGCCACTTCTAAAAACAGAGTTTCATTTGCGCCCGTCATAAACGGCAAAGTTATTACTGCTTCAGAGTTCAACGCCATAGAGGGAAAAGAGAAAGAAGAGATTGAGAAGAAGGTCAATGAGTTTGAGAAGATTGTAAAAGATGGTCTGCATGGTGTAAATGAGCTAAACAAAGCGCAAAGAAAAGAGCTTAAAGATTTAGAGAAAAGAATAACCAAGGAGTCGGTCGAATCGCTTATTGACGAAGTGCGCTCCAAGTACAAATATTCAGATAAAATCACTGCCTATCTTGATGATTTAGAGGATGATGTTATCCATCATGTGCAAGATTTTTTGGTAAAACCAGACGAAATGCCTATGATACCATTTATGAAAGAACTCTATACTCCCTCCTTTTCGCGTTATGGCGTAAATCTATTTATTACCCATGAAGAGAATGCACCCTCAGCGGTTATCTACGAAGACAATCCTATTCATCAAAATCTTATAGGAAAGATCGAACATTTATCGCAGGTTGGTACATTGGTAACCGACTTTAGCATGATTAAACCGGGGGCACTCCATAAAGCAAACGGAGGTTATCTTGTACTTGATGCAAGAAAGCTTTTAATGCAGCCGTTTGCGTATGAGGAGCTCAAACGTGCTCTGCGTTCAAAAGAGATACGCATAGAATCTTTGGCGCAACAATACTCATTTATCAGCACAACCTCATTAGAGCCTGAGCCGATTCCCATAGATGTAAAAGTAGCTCTTATCGGAGAGAGAATTCTATACTATCTTCTTTACCACTACGATCCTGATTTTGGAGAGCTTTTTAAAGTAGTTGCCGACTTTGAGGACAGCATTGTTCGCAGTAAAGAGAATACACATCTTTATGCGCAAATGATAGGAACAATCGCGACGAACCACGACCTGCTTCCTCTAACTCCAGATGCCGTTGCAAGGGTCATAGAGGAGAGTTCAAGAGAGGTTTCACACTCTTTAAAATTCTCTGCACATCTAAGAACTCTCTCGGATCTACTAAAAGAGGCAGATTATTGGGCTAAGAAAAACTCTCACTCGGCGGTAGAAAAGGATGATATAAACAAGGTGCTCCAGACACGCATTGATAGAGCAAACCGCATACAGATGAGACTCTACGAACAGATTGATGAGGGCACCATCATGATTGATCTCTCCGGCAGTGTTGTAGGTCAGATAAATGCGCTTAGTTTTATCTCCATGGGAGGATACAACTTCGGTATAGCGTCTAAAATTACCGCTAGAACACGCATCGGCAAGGGCGAGATTATAGATATTGAGCGTAAGGTTGAACTGGGCGGTCCTATTCACTCAAAAGGAGTTATGATTCTTAGTTCGTACCTTGGCTCAACGTACGCCCAAAACAAACCCTTAAGCCTCTCCTCTTCTTTGGTTTTTGAGCAATCCTACAATAAAATAGACGGTGACAGCGCATCTTCAACAGAGCTCTACGCTATTCTTTCATCGCTTGCAAACCTGCCTATAAAACAAAACATCGCAGTTACAGGTTCTGTTAATCAATTTGGCGAAATCCAGCCCATAGGCGGAGTAAACGAGAAGATAGAGGGCTTTTTCGACATCTGCATGCGCAGAGACAAAAATGGATTTTACGGCGTCATTATTCCAGAAACAAACATCAAGCATCTAATGCTCAAAACTGAAGTTCTTGAAGCGGTAGAAAAAGGCAACTTTGCAATCTACGCAGTAAAAACTATAAATGAGGGGATAGAGATTTTAACCGGTGTAGAAGCGGGAGAGGTTGATGAAAAAGGCAACTATCCGTCATCCAGCGTAAACGGCATGGTAATGGCTCGTCTTGAGGAGTTCTCAGAAAATGCAAGAGATTTTTATCATAAGAAGAGTGATAACTCCGATGAAGAGAATAAAACAGATAAATAGTGTAAAATTGCATCAATATAAACAAAAGGCAAGTTTTGGAAGATTCACAAGAGTACAAAAACAAAAAAGCATATTTTGAGAAGATAATCACGCTTTATGGCAGAAATGTAGTCATAGAGGTTCTTCAAGATGAAAATATTGAGATACATAAACTCCACATGTCAAACTCTAACAAGCCTGATGGCGCGGTAGAGACTATCTTAAAACTTGCAAAAAAAAGAGGCATTGAGGTAGTTTATCACGATAAAAATGCACTCAGCAGAATCAGCAAAAATGCAAAACAAGACCAAGGTGTAGCGATTGACATCATTGCTTCCTCCTACCAAAGCGCAAATGAGATAAAGAGTTTAAAAAGTTTCAAACTCTTAGCGCTTGACGGCATACAAAACCCTCAAAACCTAGGGATGATTATCCGCTCATGCGCGGCAGGTTATGTTGATGGAATTATTCTTCCTAAAAAAAGCAGCGCAAAAATCTCTCCGCTCGTCATAAAAGCGAGTGCGGGAACGCTTTTTAAACTCCCAATCTACTACTGCAACACACTGGATGAAGTTTTAAAAGAGTTGCATGATGCAAAAATCTACCTGCTCTCTTCACATGCCAAAAACAGCATCTATGATTTGAAAAAAAGCGACAAATCCATATTTGTTCTTGGAAACGAGAGCGATGGAGTCTCAAAAGAGATTGAAAAACTCTGTAACGACTCTATCAGCATCCCGATGAACAGAGGCGTAGAGTCTTTAAATGTTGCGGTTACCGCTTCGCTTATCGCCTTTATGCGCTAAGCTCCTTTGCTTTTTCATCCCTAAAGAAATTTAATAAAAACACCATAAATATTCTTATTTATCTTATAATTTCTAAATAATAAGA
>NZ_JAVVFL010000188.1:0-4210 GCF_032250635.1 Sulfurimonas sp. | reverse complement strand
AGGATATCCCAAATAAGACGCGGTTTTTACGGTCTTTGGAGCGGATTTATTATGAGGAACGATGGCGGAAGCAGCAGTGATGTTCTCATAAAGATAACGGACTCAGGGGAAGCTACCATAAGATATATTGCTTCAAACTGCGGCGGAGAACTCATTATCCAAAAAAAGAGTCCGACAAAAGTAAGATTTCAGCAGAAGCTAAACTATGGAGATGACAGGTGCGCAGATATGCTTTTTGTCGAGCTCAAGAAGGTAAACGATACACAATCTCTATATATGCTCCTTGATGAAGATGATAGGGAAGTCGCCAAAGGCACGCTCTATAGAGAGGAGTAGATGAGAAGCATTTTGTACAGAACATTTTTGCTATTTTTACTCTATGCACTAAGCGGGTGTTCGCTGGAACCAAAACCAAAAGAGCAAGAAAAACTCCCGACATGGGTAAATGAGCACTCTTTGACTCAGGCAGTGGGTTCAAGCGAGGTAAACTTTCAGGGAGTTTATACCCAAAGAGCGGCTGCCCTAAATGAGGCTAAGAGCTCTTTAGCGCACAATATACGCTCATACATAACATCATCTCTTCAAAGCCATTCAAAAGTTGGCAATAACGAAATTTCAAATAAGTATAAAGACAAAATAATCGCTCTCTCAGAACTCTTTTTAAGCGATGCTCATCAGGTCGATGCATTTTTTGACTCGCAGAGGAGGCTCTACATCTTGGTAGAGAGCCCGCAAGAGAGTATTGATAGAGTAGTGGGTTTGGATGTGCAAAAAAAGAGAACTTCCCTGCCTGTTTTGAGAACACGCCCTTTTGAAAAAGAGGAGCTGATAAAGAGCAGATGCTACCAAAAAGAGCTGCTTGAGACCATCAATACAAAAAGTACTCTTTTTCAGAACAAACCCGTCTGGTTTTTTAGACCAAATCAGAGTGGAGTATTAGGCTCTGTTGGAATTGCCGAAAAAGAGGAGGGCAGAACGCTTGAAGAGCAGAAAAAAGTGGCGCTATCCCTTGCAAAATCAGCTCTGATAAAAGAGAAAAAGATGCGGATGAAGTCCAGACACGAGCTTTTGAAAATAGTAAGCGATGATATAAATACAGAGGTATTTGATTCCTCAGCAGTTATTAGAAGCGAGGATAAGTCTTTTCCTGTAGAGGTAAAAGATATCTGGCTAGACCCGCAGAGCTGTGAGCTGTATGTGTGGATTGTTGGCAGCGATGAGGTATAAAAACAGCATGGTAAAACTCTTTGGCACTACAATGTTACTCTTTGTGCCTCTTTTTTTTAGCGGATGTATAGCAAATTTGGCAAATTCTGTAGGAGTAGATATCGGCAACTCTACGCAAAGTTACGCAAAGTTTGTTGCAGGTGATTATAAATCCTCTGCTCAAATAGCAATGAAAGAGAAGAGTAAAACGGCAGAAGTGGATGATGCAAATCTTCTTCCAACACTCCAAGCCGCAAACAGTTATCTGTTTGCCAAGGAGTACAGAAGCAGTATAGAGCTTTTGGATGAGGCTGAGGCTATTATAAAGTTTCATCATCAAAAGAGCATAGCGGGCAGTGCTGGCGACTATTTAACGGGAGTCATGTTAAACGACGCGGCAAGGGATTATCAGGCATCCATCTCAGAAGCTATCATGGTAAACACATATAAAGCTCTTGATTACATGGCGCTTGGAGAGTTTGAGAAAGTGCGCGTCGAGCTTAACCGCGCAGTCGATAGAGTGCGCCGTGCAAAAGAGACCTATGCGGAGCTTATTGGAAAACAAAAAGAGGTGATAGCTCAAAAAAAGAGAGAGCAGGGCTCAAGAGCTATTGATAGTACGCTCAACAATCAACAGGTCAAGAGCATCATCTCCCAAAACTACTCCTCTCTTGGGCAGTATGCGGCATATCCAGAGTTCGTGAACCCTTTTACTCTCTATCTGGCAGGTCTCTTTTTTGCAATAGAGGGCGATTACGCAAAATCATCGTCTCTGCTTAAAGAAGTTTACGGGATGATGCCGCATAACAAAACCGTAGAGTCTGATTTTGAGATGGTAGAGTATGCTCTTGAAGGCAGAGCAGTAAAAGAGAGATATGTCTGGGTTATCTATGAAAACGGTTTGGGAGCCTCAAAGAGTGAGTTTAAAATAAACGTCCCTATCTTTTTGGCATCAAACAAGGTTATCTACACGGGTATAGCACTGCCTAGAATGAAGAGGGGTTCGGGAGCGAGCGAGGCTATCACTGTTCTTTCAGAAGGTAAAACTCTCTCAAAAACCTCAGTGGTTGGCGATATGGAGAGTGTAGTGCTCACGGAGTTTAACTACTCATATAACGACATTTTAACTCGTGCAATATTATCCGCAGCGCTTAAAACCTATGCACAGTACGAAGCAACGAGGGATAACCCATACATGGGGTTGGCTGCGGCGGCGTTTCAACTCTTAACAACTCATGCAGATACCAGAAGTTGGAATACTTTGCCAAAAGATTTTCAGGTAACAAGAGTTAAAATACCCTCTAACAATAAACTCTTGCTAAAAACCGGAGTGCACAATATAGATGTAGAGCTATCAAAGAGTGCAAAACACGCTATTGTTTATGTTAAAATACCTGCAGCTACTTCAAAACCGAGTGTAACAGTTATGGAGTTTTAAGGAGTTTAAATGAGATTAATCGGATATATCGCTTTTTTTGTTTTACTCTTTGGCGGTTGTGCCAAAGAGCCACAGATGAGCGACCAAATAGTCAAAGTTATAAGCAGTTGCGGAAACAGTGACATAGCGGTAACGGATATTAAGGGGCGTAAAAAGTCCGACGGCTTTATGCAGGCACAGGTTATCGGAGAGAATAGGTCTGATAGTTATCAACTTCTTGAGTATCAGGTCATCTGGTTTGACAAAGAGGGCTTTAAGATAGAGAGTATCCTCTCAAAGTGGAATACGGTTCCTGCCTATGCAAACCAACCGTTTCAAATCAATGCGATATCGCCCAATACCAAGGCGACTACATTTCGCTTATATATAAAATCACAAAAGGAAGTAATATGCGACGAACAATACAATGGACACTGATATTAGCAGCTCTTGGAGTTCTATTTAGCGGCTGTGAGACAAAAACTACAAACATAGATATAGACAACGATAAGGGCGAAGCGGTCATGGGTCTTGACTATAGAGACTTTCAGAGCGCGGCACAAGATATGATAGAGTCTCTGCTTGCTTCGGGCGCAGTGGATAAAAAGGATGGAGAGCGTTATGTTCTCGTGGTTTCAAGAATCATAAACGATACGATGCAGCATATAGATACGGATCAGTTGGTTAAAAAGATTCGTGTCGGACTGCTTCAAAGCGGCAAAGTGGTTGTCACTACTGCGGTTGGACTTGAGGGTGCGGAAGATGAGATGTCTATGCATGCAAGAGAGACGCTAAGAGGCAACGCGGAGTTTGACCAAAAGAGCGTTGCAGGTAAAGGGAGCATGATAGCACCGGATCTTAGCTTATCGGGCAAGATTCTTCAAAGAAGTATCAAAGTTGATTCTAAGACCCAAAGAGTTGAGTACTATTTTCAGATGTCTTTGACGGAGATAAAAACTGGTCTGGCGTATTGGGAAGATGAGCGCATAGTTGCAAAAAGAGGGAGCAACAAAGCTGTTTCATGGTAATTTAACCAACTGTTGATACCTTTTTGCTATAATCTGCACAATTTAAATATAAGGCGAAGAACTTATGATTTCTAAGATAGATTTGATTAAAAAAGAGGTTTCTAAGGTAGTTGTGGGGCAGGAGAAGATGATTGATTCTCTTCTTATTGCTCTTTTATGTGAAGGGCATATCCTTATAGAGGGTGTCCCCGGACTTGCTAAAACCACAACGGTAAATGCGCTTGCAAAAACTCTTGGGCTTAATTTCAAACGTGCACAGTTTACCCCCGATCTTCTTCCCTCAGACATACTCGGCGCTGAGATATATGACCCGCAAAACAACAGCTTTAAGATAAAAAAAGGTCCAATATTTACAAACTTGCTTTTGGCGGATGAGATTAACCGTGCTCCCGCAAAAGTTCAGTCTGCTCTGCTTGAAGTTATGCAGGAGAAGCAGGTAACATTGGGCGATACTACATTCAAGTTAGAACCTCCATTTTTTGTTATGGCTACGCAAAACCCTGTTGAGCAGGAGGGTGTATATCAGCTTCCAGAAGCGCAGCTTGATAGATTTATGCTC
>NZ_JAVVFL010000187.1:0-4242 GCF_032250635.1 Sulfurimonas sp. | reverse complement strand
GCCGGGGGTGACTGCTACAGAGGTGCCGACCTTGTAGTAACTGCCGCTTATGACGGACGTGAAGCGGCAAGAAGTATAGTAAAATCACTGCTTAAATAGTTACAATTCCTCGTATGCACATTTTTTGTGTATACGGAATCCTCATCACTTAAAATTATAAAAATAAAGTATAAATTCGATATAATTCCCGCCATTATGTATAAAAGGATAATTTTTGAACTTACTTAGCATTTTTTCTAGAAATAAAAATATAAAAGAACCGGTTAAAAGTGAAGCTCCAGCGCATTGGGTGAAGTGTAAATCATGCCAATCCCTAATGTATTATAAAGAGGTTGAAAACCAAAAACATGTCTGTCCTAAATGTGGTTACCATATCAGAATAGGCGTTAAAGAGAGAATAGAACTTTTAGCGGATGATGGAACGTTTGTAGAGTATGATGATAATTTAAGACCAATAGATCCACTGAAATTTACAGATAAAATATCATACAAACAGAGACTCAAGGATGCAGAGGCTAAGACAGGTAAAACTTCATCTGTTGTAAGCGGTGAGTGCGAAATGAACGGAGTTCCTGCTCAGCTTGTCATCTTTGATTTTGCTTTTATGGGCGGTTCATTAGGCTCTGTTGAGGGCGAGAAGATTGTTCGCGCAGTAAATCGTGCTATTGAGAAGAGGCAAGGATTAATTATTCTTAGTGCAAGTGGGGGTGCTAGAATGCAGGAGAGTACTTTTTCTCTGCTTCAGATGAGCAAAACCTCTGCTGCTTTAGCAAAATTGGCAAATAACAACCTTCTATACATCTCAGTGCTTACCGACCCTACAATGGGTGGAGTTAGTGCTTCATTTGCAACACTGGGTGACATTATAATCGCCGAGCCTGGCGCTTTGATCGGTTTTGCAGGGCAGAGGGTTATTGAGCAGACAATCGGTTCTGCTCTTCCAGATGGGTTCCAGCGGGCAGAATTTTTGCTTGAAAAAGGCTCAATCGATATGGTTGTAAATAGAAACAATCTCAAAAAAACACTCTCAGACCTCCTAACACTCCTAAAAGTTGCATAATGCGTCTTTACGCACTCTGCGACCAAGATCTTCTAGATAAGAGAGAGTTGTCTTTAGAAGACTATATCCGCATTGCTAAAGAGCAAAATGCAGAGATAATCCAGTACCGCAATAAAAGTGCGGATTTGCACTTCATCAAACAGCAGCTAATTAAAATCAGAAATATATATAACGGCTTTTTAATAGTAAATGATGCATATGAGCTTATAGATTTTTGTGACGGTGTGCATGTCGGACAAGAGGATTTAAGAGCAATTGACAAAGATCCTATAAAAGCCGCAAAAATTTTAAGAGACGTTGTAAAAAAAGATAAGATTCTAGGCATCTCTACTCACAACAAAGAGGAAGTTCTTCAAGCAAATGAGATGGATTTAAATTATATCGGTTTGGGCGCATATAGAACTACAGATACAAAAGAGAACATTTCAACGGTTCTTGGCGAAAGACTTGATGAGATCGCCTCACACTCAAAACATTTTGTAGCAGCCATTGGCGGGGTTAAAAAGAGCGACAAGTTCTCACATGTGACATATCATGTCATAGGCAGCGGACTTCTTTGATGAATATAGAGATAGTCTCGATTGCAAAAAAAGAGCGCTCTACCTATGATCCTCTCTATAAAGAGCTTATAAAGATGATTTCTCGCTTTGCAAAAGTAGACGATACGGAACTTTTTAGCAAAGATGTAACAAAAGCACACACTATCTCACCCGAAGCTTCAAAGCAGGCTTATTCAAAAATTTTAGAACCCTATATATCGAAGGGTTTTAACATTGTATTGCATCCTGATGGAAAAATTATTGATAGTTATGAATTTAGTAAGCTATTAGATGGTAAAATTGCGGTTAAATTTTTCATAGGCGGAGCTTACGGCTTTGAAGATGAATTTTTAAATAAAAGCGATACCGTTATAAGTCTAGGAAATATAACCATGAGTCATAAAATTGCAAAGGCTGTTTTGCTTGAGCAGATTTATAGGGGATTTTCAATTTTGAGCAATCACCCATATCACAAATAAGGAAAGTAAGTGCAAGGTAGCGAGTTGAAATATTTTAAAGAGATTTTAGAGAGTAGAAAAGAACAGATAATCAAAAATATAAAAGGCGTGAATGATGAGCTCTCTCAGCTAAGTATGTTGGAGCTTAACGATGAGGGTGATCATGCGTCTGTGGACAACAGCTCTATGGTGGAGAGTGCTATAGTAAGACAGCAGGAGAAAGAGCTGAGAGAGATTAATGTAACTTTGGGAAAAATTGCATCCGGTGATTATGGAATATGCGAGATGTGTGAAGACCCTATAGGTTTTCAAAGATTAAAAGTTAAGCCTCATGCGATATACTGTATTGATTGTAGAGAGATCGTAGAAAAATCTAAATAAAGGGTAAATAATGCATATTAAAAAATACACAGTAGCAGCGTTAATATTAATTGTTCTAGTAGGATGGTACGTCTATGCTTTTATAACTCAAGACAGTATAGGCTTTGAGTTTTTAGGCATTACGTTGCCCTCATTTTCTATTGCACTTTGGGTAGTCATACCTATGATAATATTGTATGTTGCCAGCGTTATTCATATGCTTTTTTACTCATTTCTAGGCACACTGAGAAGACGCAAGTATGATAAAGACTATGAAAAAATCGTTGATGCGATTATAGATGCTTATCTTGGAAAAAAAGAGCGTTTCAACTCATTTAAAACGGACAGATACAAGCTTTTGGGCACTATTGTTGATAATGCTACGATTTTTCCTATTGGAGAGTTTGATGCTGATATTGAAAACAAAAAACTAAGAGATGTCCTTTCTCTTATTAACTCGATAAGAAACGGTGAGGTAGTTGAGTTAAGAAAGTACTCTCTCTTGCCGTCAAATGAGTTGGTGATTCAAAATGAGAGAAACAGATATAAAAAGGGCGATATAAGTGCCGAAAATATTCTTAGCGATAAGAACAGGTATGATATTAACTTACGCAAAGAGGTCTACGTTGATTTTGTAAAAAATGCACCGTTTTACGCTATAGAGAAGTATAAAGATGCGCTTAGCAAAGAGGCTCTTTTTGGGATACTCTCAAGAATAAATGCAGACAAACGCACTCTAGAGGCATCTAACGATTCATTACTTGCACTGTTTCATAATCTTAAGCTAGACTCAAAAGATTACATAGAGGCTTCTAAAAAACTATCTAAATCAATGCTTCCTGAACAGAGAATAAAATTATTTGAATCACTAAGCACTGAGGATGAAGCGGCAATGGAAGCCTACCTCTTAACTCTTTTTGATCTAGAGATGCGCTCTCCTGCAAAAGAGATACTTGACATATCTCAGCCTAACGAATATCTGACTTTTAAAGCGTATAGCGCATTGAGAGATTGCGGAAAACATTTTGACATTAATCTCTTTATATAGCTTAGTAGATATAAAATGAGTGAAAAATTATCTTTTAAAAAGCCTATATTCGTATTGGCGCCGCTTGCCGGTTATACGGACTTGCCTTTTAGAAGTGTTGTTAAAAAATTTGGAGCAGATTTGACGGTTAGCGAGATGCTTAGCTCAAATGCTCTGGTTCATGGTTCCCTTAAAACACTCAACATGATACAAAAAAACCCAAACGAAGATCCATACTCTGTTCAGATTGCAGGCGCTGAAGTTGATGTCATCCGCCAAGCCGTAGAGATACTAAATGAGCAAGAGGGAATAGACATAATCGACCTAAATTGTGGATGTCCAGTGCCAAAGGTCGTCGGACATGGAAGCGGAAGCTCTCTGCTTCTTAACCTCCCTTTGATGGGCGATATTATAAAAACAATCAAAAATACCTCAAACAAAAGTTTAACAAGTGTAAAAATAAGACTTGGTTTTGAGGAAAAAAACCACATAGATATAGCAAAGAGAGTAGAGGATAGCGGCGCAGATTTTTTAGCGGTTCATGGAAGAACGCGCGCAGGAAAATTTAAAGCCGCAGTTGATTACGATGCAATAAGAGAGATCAAAGAAGCAACCAAGATTCCTGTAATTGCAAACGGCGATATAGACTCTTATGAAAAAGCAAAGTGGGTGCTAGAGCATACCGGAGCCGATGGAGTTATGATCGGAAGAGGCGCTATCGGCGCTCCTTGGATATTTCATCAGCTCAAGTCCGGTAGCGAGTTTATTGACAAAAACATAAAGCATGCTATAATCATG
>NZ_JAVVFL010000186.1:1939-4321 GCF_032250635.1 Sulfurimonas sp. | reverse complement strand
CAATGGTAAGCATACTTTTCAACTCTTTCTTTCATGTCATCAGTCATATGCAGCTCTTTTTTAGATGCTTTATCTAATAAAGACTCATATTCCTTGATACTTTTTGGCTCAAAAATAAAACCTTTATTACTAACATTAGACTGACCTGCTTGAATAACAGGTCTTCCAAAATAAGCAATTTCTAATGCCATTGTAGAGGCGTACATTAAACATACATCCGAAATCTCTTCAACTTCATAACTAGAAACCTCATGATCAGGTTTTAAGAAGTAAACGTTAGAAGGAAGCTCTGGAAAAATTGAATCTATCAAATCTTTGATTGTTTCAAGACCCTTATTTTTCAGTTCAGCAGGATGCGCTCTTATAATCAAATCATACTCAGGATGATTTTTAAACCAATTTATAGTTTTTTCAAAAAAAAGCTCCATGGTTGGAAAAGTAGCACTTGATGAAAAGGTTGTACCATCCCAAGGGATATTTGGAAATAAAGCAAACTTAATTCTATTTTCTTTTAATCCTAGAGTTTCATATATGTTTTCTACTTTAGAGCTTTTAAGACCATTATAATAATTTACATGATCTACAGCAGATTTAGGATTTCTTTTTGCTAAGAGATAGTTTTTCAATTTATCTTTTTGCTCTGTGTTTAAAAGACTGTTTTCCCAGTATTTGGTAGGTTCAATGGCTCGTTCATATAAATATGATTGGTTTCTAGCTACAACTATATTACCTCCGACATAACCTCTTCCCCAAACCATAACATCAACTTTTAATCTTTTACAAGCTTCTAAAGCTCCGCCCCATGTACTATAAACACCATGTGAAGATAGGACAAATTTAGGCTGGATTTCTAATAATAATCTTTTAGTACTTTCATACGATACTAAAGTACTAAAAGCATACTCTCTTAATAAATCTTCATCTTTTTTAATATCTATATTACTTGATAACGAGTGACGCATAACTGCACTTTTAATATGATGACCTAACAAAACACCATCATATTCTAGTAAAGGAATTTTATCTACTTTAGTCTCGTGTGCTATTTTATACAAATCTTTGATAGTTTGTTTATCAAGTAAAGATTGATACTCATGTGAAACAATAGAGAAGGTTTTTGAAAATCTTTTTTGTTCATGCTGACATAAAGAACAATTGATAGGCAAATCATTTTTCTCAGTCATATTATCACATTTGTCTAATAGCTGATTGCACATTAAAGCATGAACTTTATAACCTCTTAATTTAAGAGCATATCCATAAATTCCTTCAAATAAGTTTGACACAGGAGCTACTCTTATTGGCAAGAGCAATACATTACCTTTTTGAGAGTCTGGAATAGTTTCATTTTTTCTTAAATTCTGAAACTGTTCAAAAGGATCAGGCTTATTTCTATATCTATAATTTTTTAAGATTGGTGCTATTAAATTTGTTATTTTTCTCATAAACTAAACCCATCATCCACAACTATATTTTGTCCATTTACATATTTACTCATATCACTTAGCAAATAAACCAATGTACCTTTTAAGTCACTTTTATCCAGCATTCCTTTATTTAAACATTTTTCTTTATACTTTTCTAAAAAAGGTTCTGGTTGACTATCAAATATTCCACCAGGAGTAAGTGTATTCACTTTTATATTCATTCCCTTAAAATATTTTGCCATATATTTTGTAAGATGAATGAGTCCTGATTTTATAGCTGCATATTCCACTGGCACTGTCATACTCGTGCCCTCATATATCTCAAACTTTGGAGCCACAACTCCATAAATTGAACTAATATTTATAATGTTTCCATAACCTTGCTTTTGAAAATATTTAGCAAACTGCTGAGATGTTGTAAAATAGCCACCAAGATTAAGTCCTAAATTTTCTACAAAATCATCATACTCTACATCAAAAAAGTGTTTTCCATAGTTTTTATTTCTCGGATAAGCATTGTTTACAAGGGCATCTATTTTTTTATACTTTTTATCTAAATAATCTACACAACTATTTAAAGAAGCTTTAGAAGTAATATCAAGTTTCACAAAGTCTATATTTGTAGTATTTAACTCTTTTGATAAATCCTCTTTTGCTCTCAGCCCTATCTCTTCATTTATATCAGCAATTATTGCTATGCCGCTATTTTCAACAACAGCTTTAACAAACTCTTTCCCTATTAGCCCTGCTCCACCCGTTATAACAACAACTTTACTTTTAAGCATTATTTTCCCTCATTAGTTTGTATCAAAATTTCTACGTGAGTGTAGCGAGTGAAGAGTCCAGCTGAATCCCAAAAGAGATCCTTCGCTTCGCTCAGGATGACGGGAAGTAGTGACTCAGGATGACGAACACCCGTCACTCTGAGTGAGCGCAGCGAGTGAAGAGTCTCTGT
>NZ_JAVVFL010000186.1:0-1839 GCF_032250635.1 Sulfurimonas sp. | reverse complement strand
AGGGAGATCCTTCGCTTTGCTCAGGATGACGGGAAGTAGTGACTCAGGATGACGATGGTTTTGCTCAGGATGGCAGTGGTTCTGATATCTGCTGCATAAAGTCTCAAACTTTCCAAATTCTTCTACTGTGTACTCTGATTTTATGCCTATACTTGTACACTCATTAAATGAAATCTCTACCCAAAACAGTTGTTTTTCAAGAAGTTTTCTGTCTTGTTTTATTTTATCTACCATCATAATAAAACTGCCTTTTTTATAATATATTTTGTAAATGGATTTTTAAACTCTCCATCGTCAAGCACAATATCAATTTTTTGTTCACCAAAATGTTTAAAAAATTCTATTCGTAAATACCTTAAATCTTTTTTTGTCATCTCTTTAGAAACAACTAACAAATCAATATCTCCACCTTTTTTTGTATCATCAACTCGACTTCCAAATAAATATAGCTTTGCAGTGGATGAAATAGTTTTTAGTTTATCTTTCAATACTTTTATTTGCTCTTGATAAAGTCTCATCTTTTTTCCTTTTTTGCTAATAGTTCTATGAAGTATGCCAATGGAATCAATCAATCAATCCATTATAGCTAAGCTCTAATGCTGAGTTTTCAACTTTGCTTTTAAGCATTTTTCTTCTCCATTAAAAACTCTACAAATTTAAAATCTATCTCTTCATCAATATCAACCGAACTTTTTCTATCCATCTTGTAGGCAAAAATATTATCTTTTAAAAAAAAGCTTTTTTCTTCTAAAAGTCTCTCTGTTTTACAAATATAGATAGCGCCGTTAATTCTATAATACTTTTCTAAGTCTTGACTTCGCTTGTTTAAAACTTCTTCTCTTAAAAAGTTACCCATGCTTCCATTTTGTGGTAAAGTATTGCTCCATAGTGGGCTGTGGTCCATTTCACACACACTAACTATTGCATCTGTATTTTTAGTCTCGAGTAGTTCTATTGCCTCATCTATATGTTTTTCATTTCGCAATGGACTTGTGGGTTGAAGTAAAATAATATAATCATATTTCTCTAAACTATCAATTGTGTGTTTAATAGCATCAAAAGTTGTAGCGGTGTCACTTGCCAGTTCATCTGGTCGTTTGATAGTTTCAGCTCCATATTCCTTTGAAATACTCAATATCTCTTCATCGTCACTGGTAACAACTACTTTGTCTATATATTTACTTTTTATACCAGCTTCTATGCTCCAAGTAATAAGTGGCTTTCCTGCTAAATCAAGCACATTCTTTCTTGGCAATCTTTTGCTTCCGCCTCTTGCGGGCACTATAGCTAAAAAAGTTTTATTATTAAACACTAAAAAACCCCATCATATTCATCATTTGCTTTTTTGTACTCTTCGATTCGTCCGATATCTAGCCAATATTCTCTAAGAGGAAACGATATTATATTTTTCTTTTCACCTATAAGCTTTTCAAAAAGTGTCGGCATATCATAAAACTTATCTTCTGGAATATACTCTAAAACTTCAGGTGAGAGCATGTATATCCCGGCACTTACAAAAAACTTATGTACAGGCTTCTCCTCGATAGAGAGAATTTTACTATCTTCGATATGTACAACTCCATAAGGCACTTGAAAATCATACTCTCGTACACACATAGTTCCCATGGCACTATTTGACATGTGATAGTCATGCAGATGCTCAAAATTTACATTTGTAAGCAAATCACCGTTCATTACAAAGAATGGTTCCGTTGGCTTTTCTTTGAGCAAGCTCAATGCCCCCGCTGTTCCCATTCTTTGTTCTTCAAAAACATACTCAATATTTACTCCAAATTCACTGCCATCTGATGTTAGTCCGCTCGGACAGTTCTTCAAAAA
>NZ_JAVVFL010000185.1:0-4340 GCF_032250635.1 Sulfurimonas sp. | reverse complement strand
GAGTCTCTGCACTTTGACAATGTTAGCGATGTTCGTGTCGGAAAACAGATAGTACTAAATCTTGATGAGAGTGATGAGACAAAGGCGATGGCAGATGTTACAAAGATGTGCGAAGAGCTTCTTGCAAACACGGTAATTGAAGATTACAATATAGAGCTGGTAAAATGAAAGTAACTATCTTACAGTTTCCCGGAACAAACTGCGAGTATGACGCGCAATATGCTTTTGAGAAACTTGGTGCTAAGACAGAGATTTTGTGGCACAAGTCGCAGAGTGTTCCAGCCGACACCGACCTTTTAGTGGTTGCCGGAGGATTTAGCTACGGAGATTATCTAAGAAGCGGCGCTATTGCAAAATTCTCTCCTGTTATGAAGGCAGTAACTGAGTATGCAAAGAGCGGCGGAAAAGTTTTAGGAATCTGCAACGGATTTCAAGTGCTAACCGAGGCGAGACTGCTTCCGGGTGCTCTTAAGAGAAACGAGAGTTTGCACTTTATCTCAAAGCATCATCATCTAAAAGTTATCAACAATGATAATATCTTTTTAGAAAAACTAGATAACAGCGATGTCGTTAATATCCCAATTGCTCACCATGACGGAAACTACTACATAGATCAGAATGGATTAAAAGAGCTATACGACAACAATCAGGTTCTTCTAAAGTACTGCGATGCAAACGGGGATGATAAAAATCCAAACGGAAGCGTAGACTCTATTGCCGGTATCTGCAACAAAGAGAGAAACGTTTTTGGTCTTATGCCTCATCCTGAGAGAGCAATGGAGAGTCTTCTTGGAAGTAGTGACGGCATCAAGATGCTTCAAGGGTTTTTACAAGCGTGAGACTCTTACTATTAGCATGCTTTTTTATCTTTAGTGCCTCGCTTGCAAATGCAACGCAGAGTTCAGATACAAGTAGCTATACCGATTCCCAGAATATTAACCAAACAACTTTTATTGCCCAAGAGGAGATACGAAGTCTCCCAAAGGTAATCTATCTAAGCTATGAAGAGGTTCCCTCAAGAGTTTTAAAAGGCGAGATATTTACCGTAACCATCAAGAGTCTCTCTACCGTTAAAGATTTTATGGATATCTCCTATACGCTCTCTAATTCAGAAGGATTAAAGTTCTTGAGTGACTTTCCAAAAAGGAAAAAAGATTCCAAATACTTCTATGAAACTTTTCACTTCCTAGCCACTTCACAGAGCATTAGACTTCCAGATTTTACCGCAACACTCATAGGCAACAACGACGAGGTTTATAGAAGCACTACCCTTCTTGGTCAAAAGTTGAATGTTGTTTCACTAAATCCTAAAAAAGATTTCTCAAATATAGTAGCAAACTCATTTGAGCTATTAGAGTATAAAACCACAAGTTATGACAATGCGCACAATATAATAGTATTTGTAGCAGCGGCTACAAACTGTGACATCTCTGCTCTTAAGTTACACGGTGCCTATAAACAGGGGATTGAGTCTGTTAGCGAATCATACCTTGACTCAAAAATAACATACTACGCAGTAATAGACAAAAATTTGGAAAATCTATCATTTTCATACTTTAATTTAGAAAAAAATAGATTTATCCCTATCTATATACCGATTGTCGTTGATGATGACAGCGTTGCAACACAAAGCGATCTGAAACCAAAAGATCAATCTCGAGAGATGCTAAAGATGGCAATAGCGGGCGCAGTAGCGGTAGTCGCTTCTGTTATCATTTTGTGGAGAAAAAAGTATATCTATCTTCTTTTTATTCTCTTTCCGCTGACATATATAATATATACGGGTCTTCCTTCAAAAGAGGTGTGTTTAAAAGAGGGGTCAAACATCTATCTTCTTCCTCTTTACAACGGAACAATATTTGAGACTGCTCAAGAGAGCTATCATCTCCAAAAAGAGAATGAGGTAGATGGTTGGATAAAAGTACGTCTAGATGATGAAAAGGTAGGTTGGATAAAAAATGAAGATATTTGCTCACGTTAATTGGCTTTTTGCAACCATTATAATTGCAACTTCGCTTACTATTCTAATACTTACATTCCACATTCTGCCTAGGCCATACAGCAGAAAACTCTCTGCCTGGCTTATTAGAATAGGTATATTTTTCACAGTTGAAGTTAAAGGCAAAGAGGATCCTGAGGCTCAGATGTTTTTAGTAAACCACCAGAGCGACTTAGATATTGTGATAATGGAGACAATTAGCTCAAGAGATATCACATGGGTTGCAAAAAAAGAGCTTTTTGATCTTCCTTTCTTTGGTTTGATTCTGAGAATGTCGCAAGATATAGCAGTTGCTAGAGAGAGCAAAACATCACTTATAAAACTTCTAAAAGATGCAAAACGCGTTCTTAAAACAAAGGGAGTCATAACAATGTTTCCTGAGGGAACACGCTCCACAAAAGATACTATGCTGCCATTTAAAGCAGGAGCAAAAATTGTAGCCGACGCCTACAAACTCCGTGTTCAGCCCGTAGTTTTAATGCAGACATCAAGATACTACAATATAAAAAACTTCTACTATAGACCGGGGCGAATAAAAGCAATCTTTTTGGAGTCGTTTGTGGCGGACAAAAGTGATGAGAACTGGCTAAACGATTTAAGAGTAAAAATGCAGAAGGTGTATGATGATGAGCTGGCAAACAATCCTCGCCATAGGTAGCGGCGACTTTATCGGCGCCGTTCTTAGAGCCTACTTTAACGGTCTCATCTCCCACAGAGTGCCTCATGACCTCCCCTATGGAACACTTGGAGTAAACCTAATCGGCAGTTTTTTAATGGGTATGCTAATAGCCTACTTTATGTATACAACCATATTTTCTGTGCATGCAAAGTCTTTCCTCTCTACAGGAATTTTAGGAGCACTCACTACCTACTCCACTTTTGCTATTGAGAGTTTTTTTCTCTTAAACAGCGGACATATTCTTTTAGCAGTGCTTAATATATCTCTTAACGCTTTTGGAACCATTTTTATGGCTGGTGGCGGTTTTTATATAGTAAAGTATTTTCTCAAAGCATAATAATCTCATCAGCGCACCATTTTGCCAAATCTAAATCGTGCGTAATAAGAAGCATTCCCATTCTATCAAGATGTTTGACAAGCATACTCATAACCTCTAGCTGAATAACATTGTCAAGTGCGGAAGTAGGCTCATCAAGCAGGAGCAGATCTGGTTTCATAAGCATTGCACGCAGAATTGAGGCACGTTGAAGCTGTCCGCCTGAGAGTTCATGAGGCAGTTTTAAAAGCAGTTCATAATCAAGGTTTATATTTTTTAAGTAGGGCTCAATCTCATCAACTTTTGCCACATCTTTTATCTGGTTTAAGAGCGTATAGCTTGGATGAAAAGAGCTGTAGGGATCTTGAAAAACCTCAGAGCAGAAGGAGCTTTTAATGCTCCCCTTAAGAGGTTTTAGATTGCCCAGCATAAGTTCAAAGATGGTGCTCTTTCCCGCTCCGCTTGCTCCAACTATCGCCTTTATCTCCCCTTTTTTCAGAGAAAACGAGAGATTCTCAAAAAGCAGCTGTTCTTTATTATAACCAAATGAGAGATTTTCAACTTCTAATATATTGCTCAAATACTAGCTCTTATTTAATGCCAAATAGAGTTTTGTAAGTTCTTTATAGAGATCATCAGGTTTTATATCGCTGTTTTGCTCTAAAATTTTCTTCATAACAACGTTATCCTCCTCCCCCGCCCAAACTTTAATATATGTTCCATCTTTATAACCGTTGTCTTGTCTAAACTGATTTAAGATATTTTTTCCTACATAGAGTTTATAGAGACTCTCTAGGTTAAGTCCGCTCATAATCACTAAATCAAAAAAGTCTGATATAAGTTTCTCAAGGTCAAGCGGACCTCTTGATAGCGTATCTATCATAATCGACTCTATCATATGTATAGTCTCATCCTGATTTGCAAAGAGCTCTTCTTGGGTATCTATCTTTTTAAAACTCTCAGACTCTGAGATGTTTATCGCCAGATCTTCAACCTGCCCTCTTAGAGTTTGTGAGTAGTTCTCTATCGCCAAGCTCATAATAAAGTGCCAAACATCCACAACCTCAACCTGAAGATTGTCCCAATCTGCCTCTTGGTCAATGTTTTTCCAGTGTTTCCATGTAAAGGAGTCTATCATCTCGGCGCACTCCATATAGATACAGCGTCTCCAGTTAATCACCTTGCCATTCTTCGTGATTCCCTCAGTCCATTTATCACCGTTTGTTGCCTCATTCAAATCGGCTTGGAGCTGTAACATCAATAATATCTTATCCACTATTTTTCCTTTAATTTATTTCATAAATTCAAGGGAACCTTTTTCCCATTATTTTATCACGACAAAGGAA